>NZ_JBHFNP010000279.1:0-67623 GCF_041929235.1 Microseira sp. BLCC-F43 | reverse complement strand
ATTGGTTGTAGGCGGACAAGAAAGCGAATATCCAGCAAAAATGTGTGTAGACTTGCTGCGATGCCTGCTAGCAGCTAGAACCTTTACAGAATCAGGAAAACTCGATCCTTTACTAACTTGGCAAGAAGATACATCATTAATAGCAGCGTGACGCTCTCTCTTTCCTCTGCGTCCTCTGCGTCTCTGCGGTTCAAAAAAAAGCGATCGCACTTCAGCTATTAGGCAAGGAATTAATTCCTTCGATGGTTAGTGGATAGCGTTCATCTTCAAACTCTTCAATCAAAAGCACTAAAAGCTTTAAAATAGCATTTTGTTCGGGAGTACGGTTCTTGCAAGCCATTAACTCTTCGACAATCTCAAGATACCGCTCATTTTCCTCTTCGCTAGTAATAACTTGAGGTTGAATTTCAGCTAGCAAATATCGAGCAGCATTTGTCTCAAAAATAAGGGACATTTTTCCAATTTTACTTATTGTATTCAGAATGAGTTAAAACGTATTTGACATAAAAAAATTGGATTTCATATTCAATACTAACAATAAGTCTATAGTCATTACCTTTAATATTGAAAACAGTAAAATTGCCGACAGCATCAGCACTTGGGTAAACTTGCTGAACATCATCTAGACTTTGCCATTCTGCTTTCTTAGCCTTTCTATACCAATTGTCCAGAGGTGTGAAAGCATCAGCGTGTTGCTGGCAGAATTCTAGCAGTTTTTTACGGCTAATAATATGCATCCGCGATCGCTCACCCACAAATACTAAGTTCATATTCCCGGTTTATGGCAAAAATCTTCAATTGGGAAGTTATAGATCTGCCAAACAACCGGGAATAGTGCCTTTGTTGAGATCTTGCATCAGCCTCCCAACCCGCCCGGAAATAAATTTCAAAGGCTTTTAGCGAAAGTCGGTTAAAACCGACTAAATGCCATCAAACCCGTCCGTTTTAACGGACTTTGGCTGCTCGCTGTGGGAATTTATTCCCACAGCGGGCTAATGCTACGGTGCAAGATCTCAATTTACCTAAACATTACCGTCCCGATTTCCAACTCGATGAATCGGTAGATCCTACTTTCCGGTAGCGAACCAGGATAGTCATCACCCGATCCGAATTGGGTACTGGTGTCAAGCGACTCCACTCATCCACGTGAGCAAATCCCATTACGTAAAACTTGCGGATTTCTGCCATCACCCCCTCGCGGGAACCGACAATCATAAAGTCGATGGGTTCCCGTTCCGGTTCTCCGGGGTCAGAATTTGGACGCGAAGTTCCGTCAGAGTCCGAGATAAACTTTTCTGCCATGATATTTTCTCCTGTTTTTTGGATTTGGAACCAAAAAATCTAGCCACCCCGCAGGCAGCGCAAAGCAGGGTGGCTACGGAGAATGTTAAAATTCTCAATTAGCCTCCAGACTGCTCCTTACAGTGTGGGGGTCAAGCTGTCCATTGCTGTTGCAAGCGGCATTGGGCAGCGTACTAGATTTTTGGGCGGACACGGGTTGCTGTCGTTAAACTACAGCAACCTTAAACAGAGAGCATAGCGGGATTGGGGACAGGCGTCAAGATCCTGGTGGGGTTTCTTTACCAAACTTTAGGGAACGAGTCGGCGCATCTGCTATTGTGAGGGAATGCGTACGCTCCCAGTGGGAAAAGTTTACCTTCTTAGTTAATTCACCATATTTGACGTTATAACTATTTGCGGTTACATCAATATTGAGCTATAAAATGGGCAGCGAGACTTGAACTCTCTGCTCCAGTCCAACTTAGCACCTAGCTGATAAGAAGGAATTATGCCAGATAAGCAACCTGCACAAGTAATTATTGAAAAAATTAAAATTACTTTATTTCGTCCTAATATTTTTTACTTATTGACATTTTTAACATTGCTAATAAGTACATTTTTAATTAACAGATACTATATTTATTACGCCAACCAATCCCTACAAATCCCCCTAGTAAACTTACTCAACGACACTTCGCTTTATCCCAACGATCCATTTGTAGCTACCCTACCTAACTATTCTTCTAAATTATGGCCTTTAGTGGCTCTGGCTAATCGTTATATACCGCTAGAACCATTATTTTTCAGCCTTTTATTGTTAGAAAAAATCTTATTACTCTACGCTGCCGGAAATCTTGCCAAAACCTTTGTGCCGAATTCTTGGCTGGCTATGTTTGGCACAATGGCTATGTTCGCAGTGGGAGTAAAACCCATTTTTGGAGAAGGCACAATAGTAACGAATTATCTTGAGCAAACTGGCTTAGCAATTCCTTTTTTCTTACTGGCAATTTCATCATTCTATAAGGCTCGTCCAATTGCATGGGCTATTTGGTTATCAATTGGTTTTAATTTGAATAGTATGTATGGAGTTTATGCAATAACCTATTGCGGGGCATTTTTTATTCTAGATGTAAATTACCGGCAGGAATGGAAGAAATGGCTCGCCGCCTTTGGGCTATTTTTACTATTAGCTTCTCCAGCTATACTGCATACTTTATCTGCCTTCAGCCGGACTTCCACTAATAACGATTTGTGGCTAATTGCCTGTCAGTTGTTTTACCCCTGGCATTTTTATCCCCATGTTTGGAGTCCAAAAGGCATTGCTCTGTTTGCTGTTTTACTTTTTATAGTTGTTGCTCTAGTCTACAAAAATAAGCACAAGCTAGAGAAACTATTTAAATTTGTGACAATCGCCACTGTAGTTAGCGTAATTTGGTTGCTTTATGCGGTCTTAGCAGCTTATGTGGCAAAGTCGCCGTCTATGCTGGTGATGCATCCGGTAAGAGGTACTGATTTTTGGTATTGCATCGCGGGAACTGCCCTAGTTTCCATCTGTGGAATTGGAATTGAAGAAAATAGAAGTAGTCAACGGCGGTATATTTACGCAGCAGCTTTCGCAGCAACCATTATAATTTTGCATCCTATGGTTGAATCCTATATTGTTTATATTGTTGGATTTTTCCTGATTGCTGTCCTCCTAAAACCAGTCAGGTACTTTATCCTTGGCATGGAAGATTCTAAGTATTTGTCTTTAGCTATAACAATTTTGATTCTCTTGATAGGGGTGACAAACTTTGGGAGGGAATTAGCGAAGACTGGCAATATAAACGATGCACTGATTGGCAGACCATCATACGTTTACGAACAACTTGCCGATTGGGCAAGGTTGAAGACTTCTAAAGATGCCGTATTTCTTAATCCGCCCAATTGGGGTGATTGGACTTATTTTCGTGCTTTGGCAAAACGTTCAGTTTTCGTAAATTGGAATGATGCCGCCGCAATGCTTTGGCATAGACCATTTGTAGAAGTTTGGGCAGAACGTCTTAATGCACTTGGTCTCGACATTACCGAAGATGGACTGAATCATTTGAAGGCTAGAAGAAAACTGGGCGACCTCTATAACAAACTTGAAGATGAAGATGTAAAAAAAATGCAGCTTCGCTATTCAATAGACTATTGGGTGGTGCCGCTCAAAAAATCATCTAAATTTGCGATGGCTTTCCAAAATCAGTCTTACAAAGTCCTTGATTTGAATCAATCAAATTGACCTTAATACCGACAGCGTGCAATAAAGTGCGCTCCCTAGGATCGCTCTAAAAGCCTCACCCCTCCAATTGCATTATTGCTGCCTCTAGTGGATAGCGATCGCTAGAAAAAAATGTCGCATAAATAAGTGACACTCACTTGAGCTAACCCGAATGTGTTTAACACAAAAAAGCGACTGTCAGCCGATTGGATTAACAGTTATACATAAAGAAGAAATAGTTAGTCTTAAAAGTTAAAGAATATTATCTAGGTGGTGACAAAATTGAAACGGCGCTTAAGCTTTAGCTGTTTAAGACTGACTGCAAACAAAAACAACCAATTGACTGACAAAAGGAGATAAATCGTGACTACAGAATTAGAAATGAAAACCAACCTGATGCCGAACCAAGAAGTATCGGAAATGGCAATTGCAGCAGCATCTCCTGACAACCCAGGTCCGGAACAATTGTTCGCGGTTGTCAATGCTAATGGCACTCTCGCGCGCGGACTCTTTGCTGTCTCGTCAACAAACTTAGGCGCGGGTTTTTACGAGGTAATTTTCAGCCGTGACGTGACTCGCGGTGCGTACATCGCCACCATCGGTTCTTCCGCGACTTCCGGCATCGAACAGACTGGTCAAATCACCGTAGTCGGGCGGGCTGGTAACCCCAACGGCGTGTTTATTACGACTACCGACTCTGCTGGCAATTTCCAAAATCGCGGGTTCCACCTAGCGGTTCTCTGTCCGCAAGCCTTCGCGTCGTAGCTTGATATTTACTCCAGGTAAGGTTAGTCGAAATATAGGAAAAATAGGCATTTGCCAGTCCGAGAAACTGTGAAGTATTTTTCCCATATTTCGTCGTTCTACAACTACTTTAACTGAGAGATCGCACAGCGAAGTGCGATCTCTCTCTTTCCTCTGCGTCCTTGGCTTCTTGGCGGTTCAAATCCAAACAGCGATTTCCAAAAACAACCCGAATTTCAGCCTATTCAGTTAAGCTAGTAGGTGGTCAATCCTTACCCTACCGACTGCCATAGGTAATTATCATGTTTAAGCCAAATATTTTTGCCAAATTGCCTGAAACCGAAAGCCTTGCTTTTTATGGAGCCTTGTTTGCTATAGCGGCAGCAGATGGATCGGTGGATATTGAAGAACTTAATCTAATTTTTAAGAATATAGACTTTGCTCAATTATCCGACTCTGTAAAAAATCAAATCCAAACTTATGTCACCACACCCCCAGCATTAGACGAGTGTTTGAAAAACCTCAGTGAATCCGAAGATATTCTGCGCTTAGGCGTGATGTTTTTTCTCATCAACATTGCTTGGGTAGGAAATGCTATCAAACCGGAAGAAAAACAGGCGCTTGAATTAGCGAAAAAAGAACTAAGGATTTCAGACGCTCAAGTAAAGGCGATAGAGGAGTTTATTCAAACTATTAGAGAATTTCGACAAGGCGAGGATAAAAAACCGGGGGTCAAATATGTAAAGGCTGCTGTCGATAAGCTAAAAGCAGCAGGTATTCCTCTGAATTTAATCGATGCAAAAGGAACAACAACGAATCTATACGATCCATTAACTTATTCAGAAGAAAGTTTCTGGGAGAAACTGAAAAATTTTGCTTTAGTAGCGGGAAAGGAAGTCGTAGAAAAAGCTTTGTTACTTTACTATGCCCTTCAAAATCCCAAAGTACCTGTGTGGGCAAGAACGGTTATCTTGGGAGCATTAGCATATTTTGTATTTCCAGTTGATGCGGTTCCCGATATTTTTCCCGTTGTGGGATATACAGACGATTTGGGCGTATTGCTAGCCGCTATAGCGACTGTAGCAATCTATATTAACGATGAAGTGAAACAGCAAGCGAAACAGAAAATGCGAGATTGGTTCGGTGAAGAATAATATTATTATCCTAATGCAAGTTGCTAGTTATAAACAAGGGCGTTGCTAATTGCTAATTGCTAATATAGGATTTTTACTGACATTAGCCAGGGGAGTATGATCTCGATTTGGTCAGGACTTACGCAGGACAAGTCTATCACCAAAGTTTCTTGCTGCGATCTCTAGTTACCAAACCGACGATTTTTCATAGAAACTTTGGTGTTTGCGTAAGTCCTGTAGGTGAAGGGGGTAGGAGCGAAGTCTTCCATCACCCGCCCAGGCGGGTTTTGTTTTTCTAGCCGCGATTTCACTGGCGAGGATACAAATTATATACGTATAAATACGTAAGTAGAGAACAGGTTGGAAATTCTCCTAGCTGTTGCGTTAGCACTTCTTCAGGACTTACGCCAAGAAACAAAGGGCGATCCGAAAAATCGTTGGTTTGGCAACCAGAGATATGCCTCCCAACGCTAGCGCGAACGACGGTCTCACGTTTGTTTCTTTTCTCGTCGTGCGTAAGTCCTGTTATTTTTATTTCCTTCATAAAACACCCTGATTTGTGAATTTTCGATGAACATGCCGAAAAAATATTGATAATTAACATCGGGGTTTGTACTCTTGACATCAAGATGCTGGATGTGTGAAAGCTGATGCCGAGCGCCGATTGCATAAGACAGATGCGGCATCTACCCAAAGGATGAAATCAGTAGGGGCAGATATCAGCCCAAAGTGAAGGAGTAAGTATGGCTAACAGCATCTACCAAAAATTAGCATTAGCGACTGCTGGAACAGTTTTGAGCTTAGCTGTGATGGAAACTGCTTCAGTTCAAGCTGCCACTATCACCTATGATTTCACTGTGCATCTTACAAACGGTGATTTTAAAGGCAATTCATACTTCCACAGGTAAGGTACAGGGCTTTTCAGCTACAATGATTCAGAACCTAGCGGGGTATCTGAACTTTTATATCCTTATTTCGCGCCGTCAGATTTCAGTTTTGAGTTTCTTGGTAAAACCTACACAGAAAATAATCTAAGATATGGCACGTTAAAGGGCATAGCCATTCCTCCTTTTTCTTACCTAAGATTTAGCAAGCCTCAATTAATTATGGATCGTAGATTCTTTTTAATTCCAGGAGGAGAACTCACAAGAGCGAATTTTTACTTGACAGATATTGGCGGACAGGGAATTGGGTCATATATGATTAATTTCGAGGAAAACTCTAGTTTTTCCTTTTCGTTCTTCGAGCGGTTTCCTTATTACCCTACAAGTAGGGGTTCGGGAACTTGGAATTACACATTGCGTAAGGAACCGCCCTCGAATTCAGTACCGGAACCAGGTACAGTTTTTGGGCTAAGTATGTTGGGTTTTGGCTGGCTTTTGAGGAAAAAGAAAGCATCTTCCCATGCATAGATAAAGTTTTTATCCCAATTCGCCATCTTCAAAAACTCGCGATCGCTTTGGCCAGAGTAGGGTGTGCGATCGCACTATAACCAAAGCATGAAATCCACAAAGGACAGATATCAACCCAAATTGAAGGAGTAAGTATGGCTAACAGCATCTACCAAAAATTAGCATTAGCGACTGCTGGAACAGTTTTGAGCTTAGCTGTGATGGAAACTGCTTCAGTTCAAGCTGCCACTATCACCTATGATTTCAATGTAAATATCACTGATGGCCCGTTACTTGGCAACCAATATAGTGGTTTTTTCAGCTACGATGACGCTTCTCCCTCTGGTGCAGGTGGTCTACTTCTTCCTTTTTTCGACGTAACAGAATTCAATTTTGACTTCCCGCAAAGAACTAATACCCCCTCTCAATTATTTATTGATGGTCGTGTGTTTCCCTCTAGTCTTCCTTTACAATTTAGAGGGGGTGAAGTCGTTACCGACCCGTCTGGGCGACTGGTTTTGATACCGCGAGGGGGTGAGCTTGTTGGTTTCGCATTTTCCACATTTAATCCTTTGCGGCCTCCTTTTCCCGGTTTCTTTACTTTGTTCGGCTCGCCACGTGGGTTTTCTTTTACTTATCAACTGCCTCATAAACCTGGTGAAGCTATCCCAGGAGGAAATGGAAGTGGAACCGCTTCGCTGCGTACAACTCCGCCGACTGCAGTACCGGAACCCAGTACTATTTTTGGGCTAAGTATGTTGGGTTTTGGCTGGCTTTTGCGGAAAAAGAAAGCATCTTCTCATGCATAGATGCAATTCGCCATCTGCAAAAACTCGCGATCGCTTTGGCCAGAGTAGGGTGTGCGATCGCACTATAACCAAAGCATGAAATCCACAAAGGACAGATATCAACCCAAATTGAAGGAGTAAGTATGGCTAACAGAATCTACCAAAAATTAGCATTAGCGACTGCTGGAACAGTTTTAAGCTTAGCTGTGATGGAAACTCACCCGGCAAATGCGGCTATTATCACCTATGATTTTACTGTGAATATCACTAGCGGTTCGTTGTTGGGCAACCAGTATAGTGGTTTTTTCAGCTACGATGAATCAGCACCTAGCAGTTTCACTAGAGCCGGTTACATTCCTTATTTCCTGGTGTCAGACTTCAGTTTTGATTTTTTTGGTAAAACCTACACAGAAAAAGATGTGGTATACAATAATTCGCGGGCACCACAAGACCCTCCTTTTTCTTACTTAAGATTTACCAATCCTAGAGGTAGTGTGAATACTGCCGCATATTTCCTCCCAGGAGGAGAACTAGATAAAGTGAAATTTTACTTGACAGACTATAGTAGTATCTTCGGGGGTGGGTCATATTTTATTAATTTCTCTCCAAACTCTAATTTTTCATTTCTGTTCTTCGATCGGGTTCCTACAAATATTATTAGTTCGGGTGCAGGAACTTGGAAATACACATTGCGTGAAGAACCAACCTCGACTTCAGTACCGGAACCAGGTACAGTTTTTGGGCTAAGTATGCTGGGTTTTGGCTGGCTTTTGAGGAAAAAGAAAGCATCTTCCCATGCATAGATAAAGTTTTTATCTCATTTCGCCATCTGCAAAAACTCGCGCTCGCTTTGGGGATCCTAGGGTGTGCGATCGCACTAAGCTGCTAAGCACCTAATTTGAGAGCCAAATTTTACCTTCTTCTTGTGGGGTGGGCATCTTGCCCGCCTCTTTATTGGATTTAAATGCGTAGCAGCTTACAACCAAAGCATGAAATCCACAGGCGAGTGATATTCATGCTTGGTTGCAAATTTATCCTATACAGGACTTACGCAAAGAAACAAAGGGCGATCCGAAAAATCGTTGGGAGAGGAAACTCGAGATCGAGGTCGAAACCGGGTTTCTGGCAACGCCCTTGCGTAATTCTTGCTATATTTCGATTGATGTAGGGGCGGGTTTTACAGACTATCTTTGGGGAAGGCAGACATCCTATATAAACCCGCCCCTTCTTGATGCAGCGGACAGGATTTCAATTAGGTGAGGAGGGTAAGCGATCGCTTTAATTACACTCCTTGTTTTAGCTGCTCAATTAAGTTTTCCATTGCATCTAAGGTTCTTTGCGCCGTATATAAGGCTGCTTCGCTAGCTTGTGTTGCTTGCTTTAATGCTTCCACTAAATTTTCCAAAATATTGACGTTCGTGTATATATTGCTGTTTTGATGATTTCCCTCGGATGGATTTGGCGGCGTATTAGGAACTATATCAGTTTCTCCGGGTAAAGATTCTTCTATGTAGGCGATAGCTTGCCAATCCAATCCCAATTTATCGCTAATTTCTACAAAATAATTGTGCTGAACAGGTCTGCCATTAACAAAGTTGCCGATGGTGTTTCTACACATTCCCATCTCAGTAGCAAAAGCCCTCTGGCTAGGAAAACCATTACGCTTGAGAGCTAGTTTCACTTTAGGAATATAGTTTTGGGCAACTCGGCTTGATTTTGACATAACTTAATCCTCGCAAAGTTTCGTGGTTGCTACTGAGTGTTGATCGTGCCTCTAACGAATTCCGGATTTTAACCCGCATAGACTGCATATATTGTGTTCAAAGCATTTGTTATTCTGTGGGTTTTACAGACTATCTTTGTATAAGGCAGACATCCTATATCCCTTGTTTATGCGAGGTTCGATGCTTGCGGACATGATATGAATTAGGTGAAGAGGGTAAGCGATATGCCGACCGCACGCTAGGCGCGCGCATCACACCGCGATCGCAATTCCGACCAACGACTGATTAAACTCGCCCCTGAAATTGACACAATCGCAACAGATGCGGTGCAGGAAGCGGGTAGGAATATGATTAGATCCTGGATGGTAATTGGGGCGGTTACTTTTTTAGTGGCGCTGGGTAGTAACTTGGTGACGCCGGACGATCTAAAGTGGTTCAAGCGCTTGCAGCGTCCCAAGTGGCTAACCTTTGAACCTGCCATCCCCATTATTTGGACGATTATTTTTATTTGCGGTGCTTGGTCTGCTTATATTGTCTGGGAAAAAGACCCAGGCAGCCCTAGAACGTGGCTGCTGATGGGCTTTTACCTCTTAGTAGAAATTACGATTGTCGCATTTAACCCAGTGATGTTAAGGCTTCGCAGTCTTCAAGCAGGCACCATTGTCGGGGGAGTTGGTGCCATTTTGGGTGTCTTGCTGACCTTAACAGTGTGGCAAATTTCTGGGTGGGCGGCTTTGTTGCTAGTCCCTTATATAATATGGAGTCCCATCGGAACTTACACAACTTGGGAAATGAGTCGCCTTAACCCCGAATCAAAATAGCCCACCCTGAATCTTGATTCACTACTGCACTTGTTCAACGACGATAGAAGCTTCCGGTTCTACATTGTCGCGCAATGCTTGGTAAAGCATTTGGGAATATTGTCTAGCAATAATTTCCAACGTGAAGTTTGATTTGAGGTAGCGCCGCCCCGCTTTGCCCATCTGATGCGCCAGTTCGGGATCTTTAGCCAAGTGGCGAATATACTCAGCTAGACCCTGGGCATCATGATTCTGGAAAGCCGCACCGCAATCGGCGTCGTCTATCAGCTGGCGTAAATAGGAATGTTCTTCACAGATCACCCCTACCGGACGCCCTGCTGCCAAGATACCGTAAAGTTTGCTGGGAGCAACCAATCCTTCCATTCCCGGACTGATGCTGACTAAGGACAAGTCGCAAGCAGTCAGAGAGTAGGGAAGGTATTGTTTGTCTTGATAAGGCAAAAATAAACAATTGGTCAAGCCCAAGGTTTCGGCTTGTTCCAGGCAAATTTTACGCTTGGCACCGTCGCCGATGAAGACAAATTGGATCGGCTCATTTCGCAGCAAACTTGCCGCTTCCAGGATCGTCTCCATATCGTGACAGCGCCCCATGTTGCCAGAGTAGAGAACGGTAAATTTGTCAACTAAATTGTGCTTGTGGGCAAACCAATTATCTTGTTTTGCCAGGGGAACGATCCAATCAGGATTGGCCCAACTGTGAATTACGGCAATTTTATCCGCCACCTCTGGGCATTTTGCCACAATCCGCTTTTCCATGCTGGGGCTGAGGACGATGATGCCAGCGGCATGTTTCCAGATTTCTTGGTTAACGAGGTGCCAAAAGCGAACCATCCAGTGCGTTTCGGAGACGACTTGCAGTTCGACGGCGACATCGGGATACAAGTCGTAGAGCAAACAAACGTAGGGCAGTTTAAAGATCAGGTGAGCTAAATAGCCCAGCAACGGTAAAAACGGCGGTGCGGTGGTGAGGAGCAAAACATCGCCCCGCCAGCAGTTTTTGAGTAAATGGAATGCCGAACGCAGGCAAAATAAAAGGCCGTTGATGGCTTTGCCGCGAATTCGTTTAGGCCAAAGTCTGGCAGTGCGCGATCGCCTAATCAGCAGTTTGTCTTTTCGTTCGATGGTTGGCGCTGATTTTTTTTGGAAAGCGTAACCAGGCTGTCCCGTAAAAATGTGGACGTAAGTGCCAGTATTTCTCAACTGAATCGCTAGCTCTTCGATTAGCTGTCCGGTAGCGGCGTAATCGGGCGGATAAAACTGGGTAATAATCGACAGTCTAATCGAAGGCTGTAGTTTTTGAGCTTTATCATTACCGATGCCACCTTGCTTATGAGTCGCGGACTGGTACAATTTATACCCCCCTCCTATAAAGTCCCAATTATCATGCCCTAAAGGTTTCTGCCAGGTCAAAAACGAAAGCAACAATGAACAATTTTCAACCAACTCCGGTACTGCCATCCTCCCCGGTTTAAAGATCTGGGGCTTCAAAGGCAGGGTTGGTGAGCGGCTTTCTGCTTCTGCCTGTGACCTGCAATGAAACTTTTATTTAGGCCACTACAAAGTCTTCCGTCAAGATTCCGGATTTTAACCCCCACAAACTGTATAGATCTAGATCGGCCTTTTTCGCGCGATTAACTCATTCCCAAAGACCCCTCGTTGCTGCAAGATGGTTTAACGACTACCTGGGGAAGGAGAACGCCCTAAGGGAGCGCAAGCTGGTAACTGACGACGGATGCAAAGTTGCCCAAACAGCTCAAGGGCGATCGCACCATTCCCTGCCACGTTCAAATGCACTTGATCTCGAAAGTAGGATTCTACCGTTGTTGGGGGCAAGGTTGACCAGGCTTGATGAGAGTCAATGATAGGAACCTGCAAAGTCAATAACAACCGCAGAAACTGGGATTTGTACTTGGGCTGGTTAGCCTTGGGGATCAAATCGTCCCGATTCGGCGTGAACAGGACAAAAACGGGTATATTCTGGCTGCGAACTAACTTTACTATTTCTTTGAGCAGCTGCATGTTTTGCTGATACTGTTGCTCCGGATCTTGGGACGTAGGCGAAGCTGAAAAATCCGCTCCCGATGAGTTAAGCCCTAATTTACCAGCTAAGGCAGGCCAAAGATAGCGAGTCCAAGCATCTTGAATTGCCAACAGGGGCGCTTGTGTGGGAAAAGCTGGGTGATTGCCAACGTTAGCGCTATTGCTGGTAGGTTGAGTCAGATCGTGGGTGCCGATTTGCAGGATGACGGCATCGGCGTTAAACGTACC
This sequence comes from Microseira sp. BLCC-F43, assembly GCF_041929235.1. Taxonomy (NCBI): domain Bacteria; kingdom Bacillati; phylum Cyanobacteriota; class Cyanophyceae; order Aerosakkonematales; family Aerosakkonemataceae; genus Microseira; species Microseira sp. BLCC-F43. The sequence goes on along the minus strand of NZ_JBHFNP010000279.1, from coordinate 55,228 downwards.
AAATTCCCGCAGATATCCTAATTGGTTGCCGATGCCCCAAGAACCAGCCGAGGCGTTGAGAATTTCGGCTTTTTGCCCGGATGCAGCTAACTTTGCTTCAAATAATTCGGTAATTGTTTGACTCTGATCGGTGGGATTGCCGCCGTTTAGCACCGAGTCTCCTACCATCAAAATTCTCAGCTTTCCCGGTGGTTTTTGGGATGTAATAGGTTCGGAGCGTTGAGAATACTGGTTGTACTCAACTCTTTTGCCAAATCGAAATACTTTTTGATTCGGTTGAAATCGATACCCGGTTTGGGGATCGGCTTGGACTAAAACAGGTCTTCCCAAGCCAAAGGCGAATCTGAGGGTTAATTCAGTGGCGACTAAAAGTGCGATCGATCCCCCTGGTATCCAGTATTTTGCCGGTAATTTCATAAAGAACCTCCGAAACCCAGTGGCTTCAGCCCTGGGAGGAAAAGCGACACGCGGGGCTAAAGCCGCCTACAGTCAAAGCAGACCATCGCTTGCACTTTTACCCTACTTTCGCTGATATAATCAGATATAGCGAGAGTACTGTTATGTATCTGACTCAGAAAAACCAAATTCGCGGACTCAGCAAGCCTGAATTCACGGCTTTGAGAGAACTGTGCAGGCTGAGCAAAAACCTCTACAACGTAGGGCTTTACTCGGTTAGGCAGTTCTATTTTTCTGAACAGAAATATCTTCGATATGAATCGAACTATCACCACTGCAAGGGGAACGAGAACTATCAGCTTCTCAACACTGATATCGCTCAACAAACCTTGAAAGTGGTAGACCGCTCGTTTCGTTCGTTCTTCAAGTTGATTCAGGCAGCAAAAAACGGACTGTACCGCTTTGAGCAGATTCGATTGCCGAAATACTTGCCCAAAGACGGGTATTTCCCGTTGATCGTGCCGCGTATCAAAGTGAAGGACGGATTCTTTGAGGTGCCGATGTCGAACGCTTTCAAAAAGCAATTCGCAAGGGTTCGCATTCCGTTTCCAGAGCGGTTGCAAGGAAGGAAGCTCAAAGAAGTTCGGATTCTGCCTAAATACAATGCTCGATTTTTTGAAGTCGAATACATTGTGGAGCAGGAAGCAGAACCGCAACCTGTAGACCCCAATCAAGCACTTGCAATTGATTTGGGACTGAACAATCTGGCAACTTGTGTTAGTAATACTGGGGCATCCTTTATCGTGGATGGAAAACCGCTCAAAGCAATTAACCAGTGGTTCAACAAGGTCAACGCCAATTTGCAAAGCATCAAAGATTTGCAGGGGATTAAAGGAACAACCGAGCGACAAGCAAGGCTGACTCGCAAGCGCAATAATCAAGTCAGAGACTATCTGAACAAAGCGGCGCGATACATTATTGATTTCTGCATTACCAGTCAGATTGGAACCGTGATTGTCGGCTTCAATCCTGGCATGAAGCAAGACATCAATATTGGTAAGCGCAACAATCAAAACTTTGTGCAGATTCCGCATTCCCTGCTGAGATTGAAACTGCAATCGCTCTGTGAGCGCTATGGCTTGCAGTTTAAGGAGCAGGAAGAATCGTACACCTCGAAAGCAAGTGCGTTGGATGGTGATAGTTTGCCGACCTACAATGCCGATAATCCGACTGAATATCGATTCAGCGGTAAGCGAGTCAAGCGGGGACTTTACCGCACTGCTGGGGGCTGGCTGGTCAACGCGGACTGTAATGGGGCTTGCAATATCGGAATCAAAAGTAAGCACGATGGTTTCAACCTAGTGTCTAGAGGAGTCTTGGCAACTCCGTTAAGGGTGAAAATCTCTTAAGAATCCCCGCGTCAAGAGACCGGGGAGTGTCAACCGTTTTAAGTTTTAAGTTTTGAGTTAAACATTATAGTTATATTTTTATGCAGTGTTTCTATCTAATTTACTATATAACTTGGAGATATACAGATGAAGGGAAATGACCCCTGGCATCTGATACTTCTAGGCCATATTCGTTAGCTTCTGGCTCATAGTTAGGAAGAAGTTTTTGAACTTCTTCTTTTTTTGCATAATGCAGCATACTAAGTGATGCTTTGATGCAGTAATTTTTATTATTGATTAAAAACGCATGTAATAAAACAGTCTCATTTGGAAAAAACAAAGCTTTGCTCAGTATATCTCTGCTATATTCATAGGGAAAGTAGATATCGTGAAAGTGAACAAAACTTCCTGGTTTTAATCTTGGCAATACTTCCAGAATCAACCGATTCACCTCACTTCCTGGTTTGACGGTATGAGTGGAATCGATGAACAGCATTCCTTCATCACCCAAGTTTGTTAAAATATCTAAAGAAATTTTTTGAGCTTTCTCAGGAATTAGCGTTATTTTACCCATTTTGTCAGATTTTTGCAAAAACTCAGTCGGGTAAGGCTCAATGCAAATTATTTCCGGTTGATAGTCTGATTCCTGACTGGCAAGCAGCATGACAGATGTGGAAACGCCACAACCCACTTGAATAATCCGTTTTGGACGCTTACTGCATACAAAGCAGAACAAGAAATCAGCTTCTATCAATCCAAAACCTGGTTCTCCATTTTCTGCACAAGCATGAGGGTATATATCTCCTTTCTTTAGTCTGTCTTGCAATTCTTCGCTACAGCACTCTTTGACAAAAGAAAGCTGACTTTGGAGATCGTTTCCATTCACACCGAACATGCTGTGGGGTTGCTTCCAATAATCTTCTTTCCTCAATTCTTGCAAATCTGGAACTTCTGAATAAAAATGAAGCGGCAGAATAGAAATTCCAATTTTTTGCCCAAATTCAAGCATATTTCTAAGATGGCGTTTTCCCAAATTCTTAATAGTTCGTTTTATGCCCGACATAGTATTTTTATCCAAAATTTAAGTTCTACAAATCCAAATCACCGTGCTGTTCAGCCGGTTGCCAAACCAGGGAAAAGGGGAGAAAATTATTCGATCAATTTTTACTTTATCCTGTAGCAATTTTTCCATTTTTCTATAATCAAATCCCTTGTGAGCTTTGTTGGTTTCGTTTAACGAGTGAGAGGAGGGAAAACTATTAGTATCCCAGAGAATTGCGGCATAAAATAATTCGCTTGGACTATATCGTTCGTAACCGTATCCACCTTTGAGGTTAGCTAAATAGCGTCCAACTTGTTTGACTAAAAGCGATGGCCCTAATTCAATTGGCACTGAGATAATCATTTTGGCATTAGATTTACTGCACTGGAGCATTCGCTCGAGTGCTTTTTCTGCATTATCTACATGTTCTAGGGTTTCGGTGCAAAAAATTAAATCGCAACTGTGCGGGGGTATTTTTTCAGCAATGTCGCGGACATGGAAAAAATTAAAATTGGGGATATCGGCGAATATTTCCTGACTAGCTGATAGCAACGACGGCTCAATATCGACACCAATTCCAGAGGTGATGATGCCGCGATCGTAAGCGTTTTTAAGCAGCCAACCATCGCCACAGCCATAGTCGAGTGCCTGTGTATATTTTTCGCTACCAATCGCATCTAAAACTGCACTAAATCTAGAGCGATGAGCGAGACGAGTAAGTTGGTTGCCTTGCTGAAGAATGCGTTGAGAGTAGGACATTTGCTAATTATACAATTGTTTTCATTTATGCTAATTCACTGGTCATTTTGCTTCTGATTCTTATCAAACAAAACAGCATGTTGATCTTTTTTTTGCCTGATATTACGAGCCATCGTGCGAACCATATTATCGACTGGGTAGAGTACTTGATTGAGGATTTCATTTTTTCTGGCTCGGAAACTTGTAACGTGGTAATAATCTGTTTTATCGGGCGATTCTTCGGTAAAATAATAGATATTAATAGACTTGCGCGTATCTCCGTCTGGGGTGTTGACGTGGCGATGACCGTGCCAAGACTGTTTATCGGTCGCAAAAATTACCATGCGATTAAAGGTAGGTAGAATCGCTACTGAATCGGACATATCTGCTGACCAGAGTTCTAAGTGTCCTCCCTTTTCTTGGGTCCAATACTTGTTTAAATAAACCAGAAGATTCAGCCTGCGATAGTGTTTTGTCTTAGGGTGAGAGCTGTTATCGATATGAACGTTTAAGAAGCTGCCATTAGCCCCCTGAGCCAGTCCTGATGCATATAACTGTCCATCGGCAAGCAGGTTGGGAATGCCGCTGATTTTGGTCATAATTTCCAGGAAGCGGGGGGATTGTAGGTGTTTAAATATAATTTGGCTAAAAACGGGATTGAACTTATCAATAGCTGGGTCTTGAGCTTTATACTGTCTAAAATCTTTCAGCGTATCCATTTCTTCCATTTTGGGAAAAACGCTGAAAGCTTCGGCGGCTACTTCTGGTACTAAAAAGTCATCAACAATCAGGTGTCTAAAAGGTTTAGCTTCGGCAAAGGTTTTGGCAAATTCATCGATGCGAGTTTCGAGCAAGTTGTAGTTAAGCATTTAATTGTCCTTGAAAAACCCGTTATAACGATCCCTAAATTTAGAGGTAAACCGCTTGACAATTAACTGCCAAGTCAAGAAGATAGCAAGTGTAGTTTATCACATTGATGCTACTAACTCAAGTTGCTAGTTATAAGCTTTGGCAAAGAAACCCGGTTTCTCTGAAAAATCGTGGGTTTGACAGCGAGAAATCGACGCAGAAACCGGGTTTCTGACAGTGGTAATTGGTAATTTGATTCATTGGTGGTAAAATCCTGATAATTACCCATTACCCATTACCAATATCTTTAGATGTAACTAGCAACTTGGGTTACTATGTTTCGGGAAACTGGGGAAGGGGTTGTTGCTGAACAATGGCATTATAAACCGAGGCAAGTTGGGAGGAGATCGCTTCCCAACTATAACGACGAGTTGCCACTTGTTTGCCATTTTCGCCCATTTGATGGCGGAGATTGGGGTTCGGGAGTAATTTTGCCAGGGCGTGGGCAAGCGCTTCCACTTCTCCAGGAACCACAAGTCCTGCTTGTGCTGCCAAAATTTCTGATGAAATTTGAACATCTTCAGTGACGATTACGGGCAATCCGGCTGCCATTGCTTCAGCGATGGAGATCCCGAAGCTTTCGATTACCGATGGCAACACAAAAATATCCGCTCCTTGTAATAGTAAAGCTTTAGCTTCGCCGGTGACAAAACCGGGCATGGAAATCCGAGATTTTAAACCCAGTAATGATGCTAGATTATTCAGTGAGTCGAGATAGCTAGTTTCGCCCGTTCCTGCCAAAATTAGGTGAAAATCATATTTTTGTGCCAATTGAGCGAGTGCTTTTAATAGTAATTCGGGACGTTTTACGGGGTGAATTCGAGCCAGGAATAGCACGATGGGTGTTGTGGCAGGTATTTGATAATTCTGCCTGAGTTGTTGTTTTGCTGCCGGTTGATATTGTATCTGTTCAACGCCTAATGGTAGGGTAATAATTGGGGCTTTGACGCCAAAATTGCGGGCATCTTCTGCTTCGCCAGAAGAAGCACAATGAATTGCCGCTGCTCGATTTAGATTATGTCGTTCAATTAGAAAGGAATAAAGTTGTTTTTTTCGCCGACTTTGAGCAAGCGCCCAAGGGGCGAGTTGTCCGGTGGTGCGGACGGTATAAGGAACATTTTGCCAGCGAGCGATCGCACCAGCACAAGTTGATGCATAGGAAAAGAGATAGTGGTTATCTAAAATGTCATAATTTCGGATATTTTGCCACAACCATTGCGTTAAAGTTGCTGAGAATATAAACCCTTTATCTGAAGTAATTGACACGCCTTGATTCGGCGGTGAAAATGGTTCAAAAAACCAAACAGGCACGCCTTCATATTCAATTTTATGGTTTAAAGGTACATCTAACAAAGTTGTTCCAGCCTCATTTGTTGTGGCAATTTCAGCATCAACGCCACAGGATATCAAATTTTTCACCAAACTCAATACTGCTTGACTAGGTCCGCCTCGCAAGGATGAAACGGAAAAAATCACATGCAAAACTTTCACTATTTTGCTCCTATCGTAGAGTATTTTATTAATTCAGCTAAGGTTTGCTGAAATCGTTCAAATCCAAATATTTCGCTCGATCTTTTTCGTAATATTTCAGGTTGATAAATTATCGGATGTGAATATTTGCCTTGTAAAATTTGAATTAGAGTTTGAGCAATTTCATCGACATTATCTGGGTCAACCAAAGCTCCTAATTCTCCATGACACAAGGCATCAAGAGCGCCATCTTTATTTCCACCTAATGTTGGTTTACCGCAAGCGAGGGCTTCTAAATATACGATACCAAATCCTTCGCCTTTACTGGGCATGGCAAAGACATCGCACAAATTATAGTGTTGACAAAGTTCTGCATCGGGAATAAAACCTGCCAGGGTGACGCAATCTTGTAAATTCAATTCGGCGATTAAATTTTCGACGCGCGAGCGGTCATCACCTTTTCCAGCAATAATATAGTGAACGTTAGGAATAGTTTGCCGAATTTGGGGGAGTGCTGCCAGAATTTTGTCATATCCTTTGTACTGTTCGAGTTTTGATAATCGTCCCAAGGTTAAAATAACGGGTTGTGCGGGTGTCAGGTTATATCGTGTGAGTAATTCCACAGGTTTGGCAGCGATTTTAAATAGATTGGCGTCGAATGTGTTGGGTAAAATTGATATTTTTTTGGGGTCGAGATTTTGTTCTTTGAGCAAGCGATCGCGCGTATATCCACTAACTGATAAAATGCGATCGGCATGATGCAAAGCTCTCTGTAAACTAGGACTTTTGATATCCCAAGCATCGACCCCGTGTGCAACCGTCCAGTAAGGAATTCCCGTCAAGCGTTTCAGCCAGTAAGCTACTGGGGTAAAATTGAGATGAATTGTTAAAACTAAGCGCGGACGTTGCCAAATTCCCAATAGCAAAAGTTGGATGGCAAAAACAGCAGTTCGTAAAGCTAAAGGCCAATTTCCCACAAAATTGAATCTGGTATTGCTAACGGTAAAAGCTGCTGGAGGTTCGCTGGTATCGTGTTTGGAAAAAATCTCGTAATTTATCTTGGGATAGAGGTTCTGCATAGCTTGAATCAGAAATTCAGAATAAACTTGTATTCCTCCTTTGATATTTTTGTATGGATTCAAATTAGGCAGCCAAATATGGAGCGATGACCGTGTAATTTCCATTAATTTTCTCCTTGATCGAGATTGGCATAAGCATCATTATTGGCGATAGTATAATAGGTTTGATATAAGGGTAGCTCTAATCTGAGTGCAAATAATAGCGCCAATACCATTGGCAAAATAGCATAAGATTCCTGCAAAACTGCCACCGAAGAAATAATCGCGATAAAAACCAGCAATCCGCTCCTTTGACCGATTAAGTTATTTTTTAGAGCTGGTTGATAAGGACGAATAATGTATTCAGGAGTTTTCCAAAGGTAGTAGATTGTAATAAAAATAGCAAAAATTCCTAAAAAGCCAAACTGAGCTAGCAAAGAAGCCCAAGTAGAGTCAGCTAAAAATAAACTGCTGCTATCTGCTTTCAGTATTCCATTTTTATGTAAAGTGAACAGAATTTCTGACCCAAACCCTAAATATTTGCCAAACAATAGAGAAAAAGTATCGGAGCGATCGATGTAGTTTAAAATAATTTCTAATCTTCCACTAGACGCAGACGTGCCAGTGGCACGGGTATTTAAACTATTGACTTGAAGAATTAAAAGGATTAAAACAGCAGGCAGCGATATCGCTCCCAATGCTGTCATTAACGATCGTTCTTTGTTGGTTTTAAACGCTCGCTTAATTTGATTAAATAAACTGAAGCAAGTCAGTAAAACTACAATTAAGGTGGCGCTGCGGGAACCTGAGAAAAAAACTCCTATTAAACAGAATAACAAAAGAATATAACGCCACCTGTGTCGAGGTAAAATTTCAAGATTTAAGTAAAAAACTAAGGCTAAAAATAACCCCATTGTATTGGGACCGATAAAAGTTCCCACAGAGCGGACTGTGCCATTGTCTATCCAGGATACTCCATTGTATAAAACCGCAAATAATCGCTGACGAATTGCATAGAAAAATTGAATCACTGCTAAAACATTTACCCATTCAAAAACCCAGCGAAGAGAAGATCGATTCATGTGACGGTGACAAAAGAAAAACAGGGCAAAGACAACAAATATCGGTCTAAAACAGGATATAATTGCTACCAAGCTCAGTTCGCTGGTGACGCTTCTAGCAATAGCAATTCCCAAAACGCAAAGACACAGTGCGTAACTGGCTTTTAAACCTCTATTACTAGAAAAACTTTTGCCAGTATTGGTTGGTGGTAATAAAGCACTAAACAACAGCAGTAACAAGGTAAAGCCATCTTTCAAAACTTTTTGCCAAGTCGGTACTAGCAAAATGTAACTGACTCTTGTGTAATATTCCGGATGCCAGTTGCCTTTTAAGGCATACTCTGATACATACGAGTACGTCAGTACGGCGGATGCGATCGCTAAAAACAGGAGCGAATGGAGAAAAATTGAGATTCTGCGAGCCGTTTTGCCTGACATTTTCCTCACTGTTGCAAATAAGGAAGCAAAGTTTTAGTGACGACGCTCCAACTGAGATTTGAGTCGTAGTAGTTTTGAGTTACTTTAGCTAAATTATCAAGGTTGGGGAGTTGAGTCAAACTATTTACTACTTGTTTCTCGAAAGCGGGGTAAGAATTTTCTGGGGCTAAAAATACGCTGGGGAGTTGCCGTAAGAAAGAGTCTGTAAGCATTCCATCCGTTCCAATTACGGGTATGCCATGTTCTAAAGCGGACATGAGCGATGTGCGTTTAGCACTGATGCCGAAGCGGTGAGGCATTAACATTAAATTGGAAATTTGTAAGTAATGGGACAATTCAATCGGAGCGAGATAACCAGGACGAATGGCGGGATTTTTTAGGGGTTTGAGTGACTGGGCGTTTCCTAATAATAACCAAATAATAGAGTAGTTGGAATTGAGGTAAAGATCTAATGCCGAAATCCAGTTTGGCAGAATTGACTCACCACAACCAAACAGTGTTATTACCAGTTGTTCCGGGGCAATTCCTAATTTTTGACGAACCGATTGTTTTTGGGAGGAAGAAAGGGGTTGGAATGGAATGTTACTGGGAATTGGTAGATAGTGAATTTTTGATTTTGAGTTACTGAATCTTTTCAAGCGATGCAGGTAAAATTCGGAAGCACAGAAGACGTGATGACTGGAATGGAGGAGCGATCGCAATACATACTGTTGTAATAACCCCACCATCCACGTCCCCGGATACTTAAGAAACCAAAAGTAGGTTTCGTGAACAATTAATAAGGTTTCAAAGCTTTTGTGACACTGTTGCCAAAAATCCAATAATGCCAAGTTGTAGCCTTTGTCAGAATAAAGCCACGGAGTGTACTGTAAAATTACCGTTTCAACATTTTCTGATTTCAGCCACTCTAGAAGTTGCTGCCAACCTAATTTATACCAACTTTCTACTGTAGAGAAAACTTTGACAGGATTGTCTGATTCCTGACAACCTTGTTCCACAACTATATCAATCGTCACACCCAACTGATTTTGACAGTATGCGGCTAAATTTACCGAGTAATCCCCAACCCCACAAGTATGAGGATGGACTCTCCCCGTAATAGTGATAATTTTTCCGAGTTTCATCCTCAATTTACTGCTTTTTTTGGTGAAATTCATTTAACCATTTCAAATAATTATTTTCCAACACTTCTACAGCTAAATCCCACCTGAGATTTTGTACTCGTTGGTAACCTGCTTTGGCAATCCTTAAGCGGAGTGTTTGATCTTGCAATAAATCCTTAACGCCTTGATAGAGAGTTGGAGACGTCAGCTTTTCCATGACAATCGCTTCTTGGCGGTGTTTAAGACTTGCACCAAATCCTATTTTACTAACAACAACTGCACAACCACAAGCCATTGCCTCAGCTGTTACAATTCCAAAACTTTCGTAAAATGATGGCAGAATAAATATAGATATTGACTGGTATATACTTCGCAATTTTTGCTTATTTTCTACTAAAGGAATCACTTCAATTTGCGAACATACCTCTCTTGGAAAATGCTCCTCTTTTTTGAAATTATATCCGACTCCAATCAGTTTAAATTTACACTTGGGAAACTCAGCTAGCACCTGAGAAATATCCGATTTAATTAAATTAATGCCTTTTCGTTCTATCCAAGTACCACAATAACCAATTACGGGTTGCCTCTCAAATTCAACATTTAAATTCAAGTAGTCTTCTCTCAGTCCATTTTCTACAAAAATGGCATGATATCTGTCCATGTACTCCAAGGTTAAAGCATACTTAAGTTCGTCTTCACTCAGGGTCACAAGTGCATCGACTTGAGTAAAAGCACTTTTAAACAAAGCTGTTTGATCGAACTGATACCACTTTGTAAAAGGACTGGTCATAGCACCTGTTTTAGATGCTGCAACTAAGGTTTTGTATAAGCGCGTCTCTAGACCATTGGAATGGCTAACCATTAAAAAATTTCGCTGGTAAATTTTGCTTAAAACTAAAGCAGTTAACCAAGACTCACCGCCATAAAATTCAACTAGATCATACTTTTTTTTGGTTAATTGACCTAGGGTCAAAAACAAGATTCCCACAGCTTGACGATAACTGGTTGCTCGTCCTTTTAAAAATTCAAAAGGTTCATAAGATTCTGGCCCAAATAAGTCTACTTCATGCCCCCTATCACGCAAACCCCGACAGAAGTTAAGGATAATATAGCCTGAACCTTGATATTCTATTAGGGGACAATTGCTAATGGATAATATTTTCATTTTTACTCTCAAATTATTTGCGACCTCTGTAATTAATATTAACTCAAGTTGCTAGTTAAAAGAACTCAGGTTCGCAGTGTTCTGCAATCAAAATTTGTCTAGGCCAAGGGTCTCCCTGGTCTGCAAAGAGTCTGGCTGTACCATTGAATTGAATTAATTGGATACGTGAGTTTGGTGAAATAAGCAAGAGGAACTGGATTAGCTTATGACGTCTGAGATAGGACGGGAGCGAGGCAACGATTGACTGAAAATTCATGTTATCTAAAGTAAGAATGCAAAAACATATCGACTAGCTATTTAAACTGGCTTGCTTCCTTTGCCAATATTCTAAATAAGTTTGGCTGGTATGTTTCGCAATTTCCTGCCAACAAAATTTCTGCGATCGCTCCTTCGCCCATACTCGTGCTTGAGCCAGTTTGCTTTTATCTTTTAGCAGGTCAATTACTTTTGCACTCATACTTTCAGTGTCGCCTGGAGCAACTAAATATTCTGATGGTAACATCATCGGTGGTCCCGGTGCATTATAAGCAATTACAGGAATAGAAGCTGCAAGCATTTCTAAAACTCCAAAGCCAAAGGATTCTAAATAAGAGGGAAAAATTCCAACCGAGCAAGAGTTTAAAAGTTCTGGTAACTCTTGGGCGTTAAATCTAGGAATTACTTCAATTCGCTCTTTTAACTCATGGGGAAAGAAAGATAAAACTTTTTCTTTAGTTTGGAATAAACCAGCCGTGCCTAATAAACGAAAAGTTACATTCGGAATGCGACCGCAAATATTTTCTACAATACTTGGAAAGTCACTGGCTCCTTTACGGTAATCAAATGTGCCGACAAAAACTACTTTTGGTTCCCCTGGAACTTCGCTTGAAATCCCATCAAATAGTGGTCGGCGACTGCGACTAATTCCGTAAGGAATTACAATAATTTTTTCGGCTGGAATTCCGCACCTAACCAACTCATCTTTATCGTCATAATTCGCCACATTGACTAAGTCAGATTCAATTACAGTTTTGTGAGCAAGCTCTGCTATTTTCTGCTTGTCTATAGCATCGCGTTTACCTTTGATTAAACCGCGAATTTTAGATTTCCAGGTTTTTGGCTGTGGAATATTTATTTTTTCCAAATGGTGGACAAGCAGTGCAGCTCTAGCGACGAAAAGGGTGCGTGGGTGAAATTCGCTTCTAGAGTAAGGAAGATAACTCTGGTCATAGTCTATGACATCATATTCAGCAGCATGTTCGCGCAAATATTGTCGTAATGCTTCAGAAAAAATAAGTTGCCAACTTAGTTGATGATTTTTCAGATGCTTTGGTATGGTTGCAAGTTGCTGTAGAGAAATTGTTTTACATTCCCATCCGATTTCCTCCATTTCTTCAGCGAGTTCAATCCAAATTTTCGGAGCGCCAAGTTCTTTAATTAGAGGGGCAGGACTACAGAAAAGGATTTTCATTACCTGACGTTTAAATCATTTAACAATTAATAGGCATCGCGCCAGAATAGATGTTTTCCTCCAGCGTAGTGACGAGCCAATGATTCAGTTTGTCTTCTGAGTTTGAAGTTATCTATCATTGTAGTCGCAAGGGTGTCTGAATCAAACCATTCACCGTTTGCTTGCCAAAAAGCATGAGCAATAATGGTTTGCTCCAGGTGGGTTGTTGCTTGTTTCGCATAAGGAAGCAAATTCATCAACTTTTCGGCTGGGATAGTTTGGGGTAAAATACCCTGAGAATAATATACCAAGCCGCAGTTTAAAGGAGCGCCTGCTAAGATGCTGCGATCGCCTAAAAATTCTATCACCTCCAGGTCATAGGATTGCTGATAATCTTGACCCGCTAAGATAGTCGGATTTTTCTGGCGCAAAGATTGTAAAATCGAGGGAAAATCACCAAACCATAAAACATCTGCATCAAAAAGTAGAATATCTGAATCCGCATTTGCTGCTAAAGTAATCGCAAACTTTTTGGCATATCCCCCCCACTTTCCAGAGTTCAACCAAGTTTGGATAAAAGTTTGATACCTTGAATCTAACTTGGACAATAAAGTTTCCCAATGCCAAAACTCCACATCGGTTGGGGAAGAAGCTGAAAGCCAAGATTGTAGCTTACCATGAGCAGCATCAGAATCTCCAACCAGCCAAAAATTAGGTCTTTTATCCACTTGTCGCATCAAAGAGTTGAGGCTATATGCCAGTAACGGCACATCAGCTTCATGCACAATTGAAACAAACCTTGGCAAACAGCGTTCTAGAGGTTTCCACTTTATATTAGGACGTTGAAGGCATTTAATTTGCCGAAGTAAATTATAATAACTATACCAAAATCTGTATTTTACACTTTCTTTTATTTTATTTTTTAAACCCAACATACACGATATATCCATTTTTGATCCATTAAAAAATCATTAATTCGTTTAAACAATGATAAAAATCGCTTTCTATTTTTACCAAACGATGTTGAAAAACTCAATCTGCCGTACTTATTCTGGAAAACCGGGTTTCTTTGGGCATATGGGATGGCAAATAGACTTGCTTGTACGGTAAGCATTTGGTTCAATTGAGCGGTGAAAGCTGAGTCATCATGTATAAGAGGGCCAAAATACATAAAAACAACTCCATTTGATTTCACCTTAACAAAGGGAGCATTAAAAACCAATCTTGATGTGTAACCTCTTTGCTGAAACGAGGTTCATACATGAAATTTAAAACAGCCTGCTTTGTCAGCCAACTAGGAATAGTAAAAGTTTTGAAAGGAAAATCATTTAAGGTGCGCGGACGGGTGGTATACTTCTCTATTTTGTGAGTAGTTTTAAATCTATCATAAATTATTTTAGAGCAGTCCGGAACAAACATATCATGAAGCTCTACAAGAACAGCAGTCCGATCCAATCCCCTCACCTTCGATTTATTTAAAAGCTCAACTTCCGCGCCTTCAACATCCATAATCAACAAGCTTTTCTTAGTTTCTTTTTCTAACAATTTGTTTAAATCACTTGGGCGACACACCCCAATAATTTCAATCCTTCCAACCACCAAATTTTCTGAAGCTAATTTTGAAATTGTGGGATGCAAAGTGTCGGTTTGAGCCTCAAAGGCGTAAATCGATGCTTTTGGATACAGTAGGCACATACCTACTGCATAATAACCTTCGGCTGCACCCACGTTAATAATTTGATCGAACTCAAAGCTTTGCAAGAGATTAATAGCTGGATGAATTTCCATTTCGTAGGTTCCGAGCAACCATAATGGATGTGTATTGTCCATTTTATTGTACTTCATCCCTTTAAATGGCCCAGACATGACCTCGCAGTTAGATTTTTGTCTAATAACGTGTGAGACATACAGACCTAATGGGTCTTTTAGAGGACGCACTGCATCTCTTATCGCTGAGGGGACTAGCTGTTTATAAATTGTTCTTAAGGTTGTAGCAGTCATCTTCTTACCAATAATCAACTAAAATTGTTAAACATTTTGCTATCCTGACACCGGCTAAATCAAGCTGTAACTTTTATGTAATCGCGAATTTCTTAGATCATATCATTATTTTTGGATAACTTTGGCGAATATATATAGCTTTATCCAAGACATCAGAAAACTCTTTGGCGCGAGTTACATAGCTCAGTTCATCATATAAATGAGTACGGTCGAAGGTTAGCTGTTTTCCTGAAAACTTTGCAGCAGCAATTTTACTAATAACTTTTATCATGGTAGATACGTCTGTTGGTTCCACCAGCCAAACTCCTGGCTTACCTTCGAGATAATCCCAGTTTTCTCCTTTTGGAACCGCTGCTAGAATCGGGCGGTCAGTCATTAAATATTCATAGGTTTTGCCTGATATGCGACCCCCAGGACAAGACCCAGGCGGACGTGCCGGTAGCGTCAGAAACAACAGGTCACATTGGCAAGCTAATTCAATAGACTTTTCATTGGAGACTGGACTAGAAACAGAAACAATATTTGTAAGATTCTGGTTTTGTAAAGCTCGGTCAACAACGTATTTAGCAAACAAATTTCCATAAATTTTAATTTTAATTTTTCCCTCCCACTCTGGATAATTGATTAACACTTGTTGCACAGCTTGACCCACAAACATCGGACTGGCGCTTCGCTGGTCAAGTTTAGTAATCTGATAATGCCCTAATTTCACCCAAGCTTGATAAATTTTTTTAATACATTTTTTTTCTCCAGGCTTATAATAAAATTCAAACCAGCCAGCCATTGCTCCCGTGTAGGTAATGTGAAACTCATTATCGGTTCTTGCTGGAGATTGAGAAAACTCTTCTGGATCTGCTCCATATCGCACCAGGTGAAACTTTGAACGATCCTGTTGAGGTTGTCGCGATCGCACCCTCTCTAAGTTTAGTTGTGAAACGTAGATAACTGCATCAGCCTGAGCGACGTAAAAATTTTCCATCCATAACGTCAGGCGATAATGGAACCAACTGTAAAAACTGCTATGCATATCATCACAAGTGGGCGAGTCATCAAAGTTTAATACCAAAGGTAACCCGGTTAACCACTTCGTTATAACACCAATTATTCCAATAGAATAAGGCATCATGAATGCAACAATAACATCAGGTCTTTCTTGCTTGATTAATTTTCTAGCTTTGTTTAATGCTGGAGCCACCCAAAAAAAAGCTGGTTCCCCCCAAAAAGGAATGACCCATTCTAATAACTTTTCCAACTTTAGTTTTATTAGCAGATCTATCAAAGATTTTGGATACCAATTTTTGACTGAATGAACCGCAATTTCTTCTCCTAAATATCCATCTTCCACTGGTGTTATAACTTCAATCTGCCAGTCTTTCTGTAAATACTTCATAATTCTGGCTATCCGATTACTCGTTGTCGTTGGCTCTGGTGGTAAATTATAGCAAATAGACAGCAATTTTTTCATAAATCATGTGAATAGCTAAACATTAATCAGCATTTGTACTATTTTGTACTATTACGATCTTTGTTTTAAACCATTGATAAATCCTGATTGCATATTCTGGATATTTATTTACTCTTTTCAATCCATAATATATCCGAGACAAATACATAAAATAAGCTGTTTTTTGGGTTGTGTTAGGGTTATAATCGGGATAGAATGCCTGTGATTTAACTGCTTCCTCTGCTCTGAGTTTAATATCCAGCGCCTCTGCTTTTACTGCTTCCTCCTCAGCTTTCAGACGAGCAATAGTCTCAGCAGTCGGTTCATAGTTCAGCAGTTCGTGTATAGCCGTGACGATCTGATTAGCAACAGATATCCAGTTTAATTCGGACTGGTTCTGAAGACCATGTACTCGATCGCAACCAGATAACCAAATACAATATGGCTTTACAATACCCAGAGCTTCTAGATTTTCAGCACCATCTTGACAGAGCAGGCAAAGATAAGCCATTTTCGTAGCACGCTGCCTGGATATTAAGACCAAATCGTGATTTGGCAAAGTGGTTGACGAAAATGGCTCCCCTAACAAAAACAATGACTTTACTTTAGTGCCTGCACTGGTGTTGTAAGTACTGATAAACAAGTCAATGTCAAGCTCTTGGCACAGAGCTGATAAGCGACAAGTCTCAATCGCAAAATTTGAGAAGTCAACCCCAGGGGCAAACAGATTTTTGCTCCAGTTAACTTCTGGGAAAGCAGGGGTTGAAGTTCGATTGAGGAAATATATTGTATTCCCCTGTAGTTGAGATATCAAAGGTGGTATTAGTTGCCGCCAAAACTGAATAGCTTCGGTGTGATTATTCTGAGTAAATACGCAGCCATCGATCAGAATTTTCATTTGAATCATTCCGCAGGCATATTAGTTGGTTCTCCCATCTTAGAATACTTTGACCACTTTGGTTTATAGTCCTTGCCAAGCCAGCCAACGGCTTCAGCCAGCTTTGCATCATTATGCGTTCCCCCATCGTAAAGTTCAAAGTTTCTTAATTCCTCTCCCTTGCCAAGAGCTACCATTTCTTCCCATAACTCCGTACCGGGGAACGCCACACAGTCAGAGTTTTGCCAGTGGATGATGTTGTTTGACTTGGATCCTATATCCTTTAATTCATTTAAAATTTTGAGATCGTTTTCCCAATCTTCATCCGTTTCTCCCGGTAGATTTTTCATTGTCGTAAAGTGGAATTCCATGTTAGAGAAGCGGGTAATCAAATACTTAATATTTTCGTAGCTTCTCTTAGTGTTCAAGCTCTTCTTAACGTTATCAACTAACTTTTGATTGAAACTCTCAACTCCAAACCGCATTCCAACGCAGCCACTCTCGACCATCAGATCGTATATTTCTAAACTAGACGTATCAATTCTCCCCATCATTGTCCAAGGCAGACCAATCTCTTTAAGCCCTTTGCAAAGTTCTGTAATTCTCTTAGTCCCCAAATTCCAAGTGTCATCGTCAAAGAGAATACTCCCTATCCCTTTAACATCATAACCACGTCGTACTTTTTGAATGCCTTCTATTATACTTTGCCTTCCCTTGAGCGTGTCTTTCAGGTTGCGAATACTATACTTTTGGACTTTGGTTAATAGAGTTTCTTCTCTTTGAATATTTTCTTCATAGGTTTTGTATTCCTCTATCACTGTCTTGATTTCATCGATCGCTAATTCAGGCAGTCGGTTACGGTACTGCCCGTTATTCATCACTTTAGGCCATTGACAGTACGTACATTTAAATGGACAACCGCGCGAAGTGCTGACTGCTAACTGAGGGCGCGGCGTGTTCATTGTAGGTTCCCAGTAGTTATATAGATACTCAAAAGGTCTAAAGGGTAGAAAATTTTTACCATTCAAAAAATTAATGTCTTCTACGTGTTCGTAGGTGTAAATCTGCTTTGCCTTATCCAGCTTGGATACTATATCAAGAGCGGGTTTTTCATATTCGCCTATAACACAGTGATCTACAAATGGTTTTTGAATTAAATCCCTTACATAAGCTTGAACGTGGGGGCCTACCAAAACAATACGACTGGAAAATTTTTCCTTAGCCCAGATGGCAAATTCTTCAACCTTGCGGTACAAAGGCGTAGATGTTTCCAGAAATAAAACATCGGGTTTAAACTTAGCAATATTTTGTTTGACTAATTCATAATCCCAGTGATGCAGGGCAACAGCATCATAAAACTTTGCATCAACTCCATGCTCGATTAAGTAGCTAACAGCATACCCCATGAAAAATGGAAAACAAGCGTAACCATGAATCCCTGGGAGCGTCCAAGGCCAGCGCGATCCTGCATTAGGTCCCGTGTATATCTTACCTTGATTGTCATACTTGATGAAGGGTATATTTGCGAAAAGTACTTTCATTTTTATCTCCCGATCTATTTTTATTAGCTCTACCCCAATCTTGAATATAAATAACTACAAAACTTGCTGCAAATAATTGATTAAAGTTTCTACGCGGTTCCTATAAGTATGGTCGTTCAGAACAATTTTACGTCCCTCTTGACTGCGCCGTTGTCGCTCCTCCGGGTCGGCTAGATAACGAACTAATTTTGCCCACTCGTCTTCATATCCTTCAGTACACACGACAGCATCTCCAAACATAGATGATATGGACTCTACATAGTCAGATAGGATGAAACCGCCACAAGCTAAGATGTCGTAAATTCTTAAGTTGATCGTATCCAATTCAATATGTTCTAGAATATGGGCGTTTAAATTAATCAAGCTACTTGTATATAATTTAGGTAGATCGGGCATTGGCAACTTGCCTTTCCAAACTTGCGATAAGGGTTCAGACCACAGATTTCCATAAATCGTCAACCCAAAGGGTATGGCGGGTACAAAGTAGCGTAGGTTCACGATAGGTCCTCTAATATCATTCCCTACAAAGGATACAGGATGTTGGTAAACCTCTGATGGTTGCGGATAAAAATATTCGGGGTCGGTAGCAAAAGGAACAACCGCCCCGTTAGCGCATACTTCCATCAACTTTTGGCTGGTGAATAAGTAACCATCAAATTTGGATTTAACTTCCTGAAAAACTCCTGATGTTCCTCCTGGATATTTTTCTTTAGCAAAAGCGTTTTGGAGATATAAAATATTCTTCACTTTAGGATGTAATTCTAAGAAAGGATTGAAGTGAATCAGGACATCTAGTTCTTCTGCGATCGCTCCACTCGCTCCATACACATACACTGACTCAACATCGTCGCGCCTCAATAGATACTTCTCCCAGCCGCGCGCTACTACTTCGTCACCATGAACGTTACCAGGCTTGCTGACATCCAGTGTGTTGATATGAAACAAACGTAACCCAATCTTCCACTTACGCCCCATAAAGCTGCCTCATTCTCTATGAAAGTCAGGATTTTCTAAGTTTAGCGTCTTAGATAGCATATCGCTCCATTGGGAATCTGTCTTAGTTCGGAAATTGTGCATCTCATAGGGATCGATGATAAACACATCTCCTTTTTTATCACAAAATTCAATCTGTTCCCCCGAGCGCAAGTTATCAATTTCAATTTCAATTTCGCCTCATCTAATAAAAAAAAGCTCATAAGTTTCCTTGTGGTAATACTTCCCGCGTACTTGGTTGCCTGCTGTTTCCACAAAGTTAATCTCAGCCCAACTCTCCCGCGTAATTCCCCAGAATCCACCGCGAGCATCTGCTTTTCTCATATAAGGAGACAGTTTTTTCATCTTACCCTCTGGCTTGGCTTACCTCGATTAATTAACATAGCATTTTTCCATTTTCATCCATCACTACCCACTAAAAATACTTTTTATTTTGATTGATAACCGCCGCAGCACTTTTTTATTTTGGGACTCTGTGTAATAGGCGTAAAATCTATAAATTTCTTTCAAAGATTCACTGTCTGGTTGAGTATGGTATAATTTTACTCCTTTGACAGTGATTCCCGATATTTCAAAATCTTCTTTTGGTACATACGGGTATTTCTCAAGCACCTCTTGAGGAATTGGTCGATTGTGATGATGCTGTTTTATCTCTAAATACTCTTCTATTTTAAAATCATCGTTTGACAGGAAAACTTTTCTATACTCAGATGGAAACATTTTATTACAAACATCTCCAAATATAAATCTTATCGCTTTTTTCCGTTCTTCTCGTAATGTGGTATTGGCTTTGAGCAATTGATTAATTTGCTCTGGCTTCATGTACAAATGTCCATAGGGGGGAATTATGCAAGAGAAACTTTCATCGGTTTCATCATAGTAATGGTGTCCGTAAGCATGAGTCCATAGAGGAGCAAAATGAGTATAAAAGATGCCTCCCGGTTTTAAAACTCTTTTGATTTCCTGCCACGCCTGTGGCAAATCTAAAATATGTTCAAAAACATTGTGGGAAAAAATTACATCAAAATAGCTATTCGGAAATAATAAATTGTCTGCGTTCAGGTTCAGACACATTAATTTTTCTTCTTCATAAATTGGGTAAATCGCATAAGAATAGGGATCTATCCCATAGACAAACTGAGGATTTGTCTGCCTTGCCACTAATTTGGCAATTGCTCCATCCCCGCAACCGATTTCCAATACTTTTTTACCTTCTAGTTGTACCGAGCGTTTTAAATCTTCAAAAAACTTAACTCGCCAAATTGGTAAATTGATTGTTCGATCGCTTACAGAAGTCATGGTTATTACTTGCTCCCAGCACGCTCCTAATAAATGTTTGGCATTACACGCCACCTGCTAACTTTAACCGAGATAATCCTTCTGTTACAGAATTAAAATTGACTCCCAGAATTGCAGATGTTTGCTCAATCGAAAGAGAAGCATCTGGTTGTAGTAACATCTGCTCTCTGCGATCGCCTGCTTCTACAGGAGAGATTAGCTCGGTATTGAGTCCAAAGATACTGGCATAAGAGTGAAAAAACTGGAAGCGGCTCACCCGCTCTCGTCCTACTGTATGAAATATACCACTTAAGCGTTGCTGGATTATTACTTCTATCATCTCCGCCAAGTTATTCACATAAGTTGGCGTGTTAAGTACGTCAGCGAAACATTCCACCGTTTGACCAGCTTCGATCTGTGCTGATAACCACTTTAATAGAGGCGAAGCCTTGCCGTAAATTCCACCACTTCTGCAAATTGCTACTTTGTCTAATTCCTGTTGAGCTAATTCTTCTCCTTGCAATTTTGTTTTCCCATAAACTAAACTGGGCTGTGGTACGTCTGTTTCTTTATAGCCTCCGTCTGTGCAACTAAAAACTAAGTCGGTGGAAATATAAATCATCCGCGCCCCAATGTTGCGGCAGGCACGAGCTACGTTCTTGGTTCCTATCGCATTGGTTTCGTAGGCTTCATCGGGATGATTTTCGCAATACTTGACATTTTTGTTGCCCGCAGCATGAATTACTACCTCTGGCAATACCTCTTCAAATCTAGTAAATACTGCATTGGCATCCCGCACATCTAATGACACTGGCTGGGCGACGGATGATAGTAAATCCGCAGCTATAGGCGCACTTAATTTGCTGACAAACACTGACTTACGTTTGGCAAAAAATCGAGCCAGATTAGAGCCAACGAATCCACTTCCCCCTGTAATTAATATCTTGATCATAACTTTATTCTTCCTATTTACTATATCTGCTTTATCTCGAGCAATACTTCTTCATTAATTTTTTTCTGCTTCCTTGTACTCATCAATTTTTTTCTGCTCCCAGTCTATATAGGGTAGAAAGTAGGCTTGCTTGTGCGCCCTGATTTTGGGGTTACCTGTTTCTGTTATTTCAAAACGAAATGCCTCGATATTATCAAACTCGATTTGGTAAGGAATCGTAGAAACTAATCTCAGCATATATATGCCAGCGTTTAGCCAATCTCCCGGAATTTTTACAGAAGTTCTATATTTACCTGGATGGCGTTTATTCAGTAATTCTAGATTAGTATCCACATCTTCTGTACTAATTAAAGGAGTTCCATCCAAGGCATGAATAATAGCTGCGACAACTCCACCAAAGATGACTTGACGAACTACATAGTCAATGATAATCGTAAATCCTTTTCTCACGTCGATTAAATCCTCATCCGAGCAAATTTCAGCTCGTAAAATCTGTAGGGGATTTCTATTCAAGCGGGAGGCATCCCATACCGATACTTGTTGATAACCTTGATTCAGATAACTCGTAACAACTTTAGTTGTGTCCCCACTCAGGTTCAAAGTTCCTTGGTTTAGCCAAAAAACCTTATCTGTTAACGAGGATATTGCTCCCATACTATGACTGACAAATAGTACAGTTCGTCCCTCTCTGCTCACTTCCCCCATTTTGCCTAAACACTTTTTCTGAAATTCAATGTCTCCTACTGCTAGCACTTCATCTACTATTAAAATTTCTGGTTCTAAATTAGCAGCTACTGCAAAGGCAAGGCGCACATACATTCCTGAAGAATACCGCTTCACGGGGGTATCTAAAAACTTTTCTACTTCCGCAAACCCTACGATATCATCAAACTTTTTTTTGATTTCTGCCTTGCTCATCCCTAAAATAGCACCATTAAGATAGATATTTTCTCGACCCGTCAATTCTGGGTGAAAGCCAGTTCCCACTTCTAATAAGCTTGCGACTCGCCCTTTGAGCCAAATCCGCCCAGTGGTTGGTTCTACGATCCTGCTTAAAATCTTTAATAGGGTTGATTTTCCGGCACCGTTACGACCAATTATACCAACGCGATCGCCTTGGTTAATCTCGAAAGAAATATCCTTTAATGCCCAAAATTCTTCAGAGCTTTGATTTAAAGTGCTTTGACCATAGGAAGGCTTAAGCAGTTGGCGACTTAATTGCTTAACTCCATTAGCCATTGCGTCTCGCAACGACCTGTAAGGCTCCTGCTTCTGATGCCCAATGATGTATTTTTTACCTAGATTTTCAACGCGAATTACGGTATCAGACACGCGATCGCTTCCTGCCTAAATAACGTCTGCAAACGTGCGTTCGGTCTTGCGAAAGTATAATACACCGCTGACAAACAATAAAGCAACTAATCCCAAAGATAGGGTAAATCCAGGCCAGTAAAGTTTGGACTCTCCACCCAATATAGCCCAGCGGAAGCCATCAATGACCCCCACCATCGGATTTAAAGAGTAGAGCAATCGCCACTGTTGGGGGACAATGTTGCTGCTAAAACCAACAGGAGAGATATACAAGCCAAACTGCACGATAAACGGCACAATATATCGAAAATCACGATATTTTACATTGAGTGCAGCTAGCCACAGTCCTGCTCCCATCGCTGCGGCAAAAGCAATTAAGATAAACAGCGGTAGCGTCACTATGCGCCAATTGGGTACAAAGTTGTACCAAGCCATCAGCGCTAACAATATCATCCCAGAAATTAGGAAATCTACAAAGCTGACAATCACTGAACTAGCAGGCACAATCAAGCGGGGGAAGTAAACTTTGGAAATCAAGTTAGCGTTACCGATCAAGCTATTACTGGATTCGGCAAGTGCATTGGCAAAAAATTGCCAGGGTAGCATGGCTGCAAATACCAAAATTGGATAAGGGGCATTGCCTTCAGATGGTAAATTGGCTAGGTTGCCAAATACTACCGTGAAAACAACCATTGTTAGGAAAGGTCGAATCAATGCCCAGGCTATGCCAATTGCTGTCTGCTTGTAGCGTACCAGAATGTCTCGCCATGCTAGGAAGTAGAATAACTCCCGATATCGCCACAAATCTTTCCAATACTGGCTTTCGGTGCGACCTGCTTCAATTACTAATTCGGTTTGAATGCGATCGCTCATACCCAGCAACCTTTAACCAATAACAATTTAGACGAGTCAGGCGCGCTGCAAACGCTGCTCCCTCTAGGCAGCTAGAATAACACGCGCGGTTCTTAGCGATCGCCCTCGCCGCCAATTTTACAATTCTTTATACCACGTCGCGCACCCAATCCCATACGCTGATCCAAGTAGCAGCTTTAAGCTTTAACCCATCGTCCCTATGGCTCTCAAGATAGTCGAAAACTTTGATGGCACTGTCGCCCTCGACGCGGAAGCCAAAGCCACCCTGTTCGCCTTATTGACGGGAGAAGCGTTTCTTTCCCAAATTGGCGAACAACTTAAATGCTCGCGCGTTGAGTTTACCTCATTGTTGTTTCAGCCGGTTCCCTACAGTACGACAACGCCTAAAGGGATGCCTGCTGAATTTGAAATGTATCACCAATCCGACGAGTACGCAATTATTAACGTACCACCTAACTTTATGTTCAAAGCTAAGATATTCAATCCCAGCCGCCTTTGTGCCATTTATCGAAAAATTAGCTAAAAACTAACCGATGACTACCGAAACTATTCCCTCCCTCGCCGGTTTAGAGTTTATCCCTTATATTGACGAAACCGGGCAACTGCCCGCACAATTACAAGGGAAAGTAGGCGCCTACGCGATATGCGATCGCCACCAAGTCCTGCAATTTATCGGCTATTCTCGCGATGTTTATCTCAGCCTCAAACAGCATTTGGTGCGTCAACCCCAACTCTGCTATTGGGTGAAAGTCCAAACCATTGACCGCCCTAACCGCACAATTCTAGAAAATATCCAGGCTGCTTGGATTGCGGAAAATGGTACGACTCCCTCTGGAAATAGTACCGATGAAGCGAAATGGACGCAATCTATTAATGTCAAACCTCTGATGACGCCTGAAGAACAGGCGAATTATGCTACTGCTGCGGGTGAGGAATTGGCGCAATCTAAGATATTAAAAAATGTCGCCCGACGAGTTGAGGCTGAAATTATTGCCGAATTAAAAAGCCGTGGCGTTCAAACCGAAATTCGCTTTAATCCTAAACTCAAAGACAGCGGTTTGCTTGATTTGAAGTAATAACATATCAAATTAGTCATTGCCCCTAAAACAATAGACTTCTGGCAAAAATGATTCTGACGGGCAGGATGCCCATCCCACAACAGAGCATTTTTTCTTGTGGGGTAGGCGTCGGTGCCTGCCAGTTTCCTGCACCTCCCACAACAGAGCATTTTTTCTTGTGGGGTAGGCGTCGGTGCCTGCCGGTTTCCTGCACCTCCCACAACAGAGCATTTTTTCTTGTGGGGTAGGCGTCGGTGCCTGCCCAAGAGTATCAAAAATCGAACTGAGATGTTTTAATTTTATCAATTTTATTTGTCGTCAAACCTAAATAATAAAGCAACCCTAGCCGTTATATTATTTTTTAATAAAATTTGTATGTTATTTCTTGAGGTAGATACTCAACCTGCATTTAGAGAGAAGCAAAAATAAACTTGACGATTATAGGCGCACCAAATATCTGTACAAATGATGAAGTAAACACTCCAAGCCTTCGGTAGGCTAAACACTGTGTATCTACCAAATTGGAGTCAAAAATGGCTGCTTTTCAAGCAACCGATAAGAACGGTTCTTTAATGAATTTAAATCTGGAGAATAGAATTTTTGAACTTTTAAAGAATGACCCATTGTTGAGCCAACAAGCAATGAGCATCAACAGTAACAATGCAATTATTGGAACAGAAAACCCTGATAGCTTGACTGGCAGTCAAAACGATGAGGTTTTTGTTGGTAAAAAAGGCAACGATACGATTTTTGGCAATCTAGGTGACGATACCGCCTTTGGTAACGCCGATGATGACATATTATTTGGCGGTACTGGACCAGAAGGAAACTTTGGTGGTAGTGGCAGGGATGTTTTGTTTGGCGAAATAGGAAAAGATACGCTTTATGGTTTGGGTGGCGATGACCTGTTATTTGGCAACGAACAATCGGATTACCTTCAGGGTAACCAAGGCAAAGATTTAATAAGTGGCGATAGCGGCGATGATATGCTGCGTGGCGGTCAGGAAGATGACATTGTTGCGGGCGATGCAGGCAACGATACAATTTTTGGCGATTTAGGCAACGACACGGTTTTTGGCGGTGATGGCGAGGATCAATTATATGGCGGTACTGGACCAGAAGCAGAATTTGGCGGATATGGTACCGATGTTGTTTACGGCGAACTAGGAAACGACACTGTTTATGGTTTAAAAGGCGATGATCGGCTATTTGGTAATCAACAATCAGATATCGTTCATGGTAACGAAGGCAGAGACATTCTTTATGCAGGTCAAAACGACGATACTCTATTCGGCGGTCAAGATAACGACCAACTTTTTGGCGACAAAAATAACGATGTTCTCTGGGGAGATTTAGGTGCAGATACTCTCAGTGGCGGTAGCGGCGATGATGTATTTGTCATTGGCAGACGCACTGATAGAGATGGGTTTAAATCTACAGGTGGTTCTACGATTACCGATGCCGACTTGATTGCAGATTTCGGTCAGGGTTTAGATTTAATTGCCTTAACTGGCGGACTCACTTATGAAGACCTCAACATTATTCAAGGTAGCGGTGAAAATGCAGGCAATACTCTGATTCAGGATAAAGTCACTGGCGAGTATTTGGTAAATCTAAAAGGATTTGATTTCAGCAATCTGACCAAAGCTAATTTCACCTACTCTACAATCCGCATCGATAATTACTTGTCGTTTAGCCAACCGATTTATCGTACAACTGAAGACGGTGGTGAAGTTGGCGTAACAATTAATCGCACGGGTGGTATTAATCAAGCGGTAAGTGCTACCTTGTTCGCCAGCGATGGCACTGCCAAAGCACCCGATGACTACAAATTCAACCCGCTGCCGATTAACTTTGCACCGGGAGAAATCGTCAAAACCGTGACGATTCCCATTGCCAAAGATGAGTTAGTAGAAGGCGAGGAAACGTTTAATTTAGCGTTAGGTTTTCCGTTTAATGGCGCAACGGTTGCACCGCCGAAGACGGCAATTGTTGCCATCGCAGATAGTAGTACCACTCCATCCCTAGCATCGAAAGCGGGAACCCTTCAATTTAGCAACCCCGACTTTGCCGTCGATGAAAACGGGAAAGCGATCGCCTCCGTAAACATCAATCGCACCGATGGTAGTAGCGGTGCAATTGGCGTCCAAGTGCTACTAAATGGCGGTACTGCAATCGGCGGCGCATCTGGTTTAGGAGATGCCATAGATTACGATAACAGCATCATCACCATTAACTGGGGTGATGGAGATACTGCGCCCAAAACTGTCAACATTCCCATTGCCGACGATCCGGTTGCAGAAGATAACGAAACCCTCATTTTAACTTTATCCGATGCTACAGGTAAAGCGACAATTGGAGGGCAAAATACTGCCGTCCTCACAATTATCGATAATGACGGTTCATCCTCATCCAGCAAAGCAGAGATTAGCGTATTAGATGGGGCAACGGAAATTACTGATAATACCGGAAGCATTACTTTTGCCCCCGTTAATGTGGGTGCTAACTTAACCAAAACCTTTACCATCAAAAATGTCAGCACCACAGATATTCTCAACTTGGGTGGTTGGACTTTACCACAAGGTTTCAGTTTAGTAGGAACTGTACCTGGAACTGTCGCACCTAATGGTTCGCAAACATTCACCCTCAAAGTCGATACAACCAAGGCAGGTAATCTTCAAGGTAATCTCTCTTTGATTACCAATGATAGCGATGAAAATCCGTTTAACTTCATCCTCAAAGCTACGGTAAATCAATCATCCACAACGCCATCTAGTGGGGAAATCGAAATCCTTGATGGTACTACCTCACTCGCCGATGGGAACTCGACACCCCTCGACTTGGGTAACGTGAATGTGGGGGGAAACTTAAGCAAAACCTTCACGGTGAGAAATCCCAGTACCACTCCACTAACTTTGAGCAATCTCACCTTGCCAGAAGGGTTTAGTTTACAAGGGCAATTTCCGGCAACCATCGCACCAAATGCAACGGGTTCTTTTACGATTAATGTCAATACAACCACCCCAGCTAATCGGGAAGGAACGATTTCTTTTAATACGAGTGATAGCGATGAAAATCCGTTTAATTTCATCCTCAAAGCTACGGTAAATCAATCATCCACAACGCCATCTAGTGGGGAAATCGAAATCCTTGATGGTACTACTGACACGGTGGATGGTACTACAACAGCTCTGAACTTCGGCAGTATTTTGCTGGGTGGAAACTTATCTAGAACCTTCACGCTCAGAAATACAAGCGCCTTATTCCCGGTAAGTTTGAGTAATTTACAACTGCCTAATGGTTTCCGTTTGGAAGGCGATTTTCCCTCTACAATTCCACCGAATGGAGAATTGACTTTTACGGTAAAAGTTAATACTACAGCGGCAGGGAATCTGGAAGGAGTTTTGTCGTTTGATAACGATGACACCGATGAAAATCCGTTTGATTTTGTAATTGGTGCAACGGTGACAAATGGAACTCGCATTGATGGAAGCGCGAGTGCGGACACCATTCGGGGAGACAGTAATACTGTTGAAATTATCACTCCGGGTGGCGGGGCTGATATTATTGCATGGGGGAACGTTCCAGCACCAGGTGTTGTAGATGCGATCGCAGGCTTTGCTCCTGATGAAGACCAACTGCAATTTGCCAGATCCAGCTTCGGCAATATTTCTAATCTCACATCTGTAACCGTTACGAGTCTGAATGCTAACGGTACAGACATTAGCGGCAATAACCTGATCGTTTTCGCTCCCAATCTTTCGTTTGCTAATGTTAGCGAGGTAGATGCAGCATTAGCTACACAACGAGGTAGTTCTGCCAACCCAGTTTTCTACCTCTACACGAGTGGTGGAAATCGGTATTTGGGTTACGATCCGGTAGCAAATGCTGCTGGTAGTGCTGTCGATATTGTCCGCCTTGATGCCGAACCAACAGCATCGAATATTACGCTCTTGGGTTGATTCTGAGAAACCGGGTTTCAAGCTGGGATCTCTGGTTGCCAAACCGAAGATTTTTCCGAGAAACCCGGTTGCTGGAGCTGAGAAACCGGGTTTCTGCTTGGGATCTCTGGTTGCCAAACCGAAGATTTTTCCGAGAAACCCGGTTGCTGGAGCTGAGAAACCGGGTTTCTGCTTGGGATCTCTGGTTGCCAAACCGAATATTTTTCGGAGAAACCCGGTTTCTTGAGCATCAAAGCTTATATTCCAAAGGTTCGCAAAACTGATTCACCCCTGTCTTGATCGCGTAGATTACCACTGGCGCTACCAACAGTTCGGGGCAAAGTTTCGTCGAACTCAGATATTCTACTGCCTTTGTACAGTTGCCATTTAATAAATCTTCCCTAAAATCTTTTTCGCAGATGGGAACGCGACACCGTTTGGCTAAAAGCGCTAACCAATTATCGGATGTGTCTGGTTGTTGTCCCGCACCAATTGCCAAGGCGATCGCTGCATCTTCCAGATCTCCCTCGCAGTCTTCAATTACATCCAAAGCTTTGAGGGCGTCGGGATCAGCTGATAGTTGCGAACGATACTGAGCAATTTCTTGGGATGTTATCGTCACCATGCGGTTCAACCTGGGAAATCCTATCTCATTTTAAAGCCAAGCAAGCAAGATGAGCGCGGTTTGCGCGAGCCCTAACCAAATCAAAAAGCAATTCCTCGTCAAGCGAGTCGCCTGCTGTATTCGTTCTGACGTAATCGGATGAATAGCTTCTGCCAAAAGCGGTTTGTGCTTCGCCACTCCCCGATAGAAATTTATCCCTCCCACCTGCACGCCCAATACAGCAGCATAAGCGCATTCACTCCAACCCGAATTCGGACTCGGATCGGCAGTTGCATCTCGCCGACATACTTGCAAAACATAACCAGGCTTACCCGATAAAAGCGCTAAAGTCAATACCGTTAACCGACAAGGAAGCCAAGTTAAAACGTCCTCCATTTTGGCGCTAAACCATCCTATATATGTATAAGGTGCATCGCTATAACCCACCATTGAATCGAGGGTACTGGCAGCTTTATAAGCCAAAGCAAGGGGTGCAGCACCCACCATGGGGATAAAACAGCCAGCGAGCGCATAAAATAGCGGTGCCATTACTCCATCGGTCGCATTTTCCGTCACCGTCTCCAACACTGCCCGTAAAATTTCTGATGAAGATAAATTTTCTGTATCGCGACCGACATAATTACTTAAAGTCTTACGTGCTTTCGCTAGATCTCCTTGAGTCAGGGGTTGTAAAACATCATCCGCAGCATCTCTCAAACTCCTCGCTGCAAAACAGCTTGCCAATATTATGCTTTCGAGAGCCACACCCAATAAAGGATGTATAAATCTAGCAGCTTGAACAATTATCCAACCCAAGCCGCCGCTACCCATTACCAGTACAATTGCTAAAACGATGCCCCTGATTCGGTGAGTTATTATCCTTGTTTTGGTAAAATAAGCCTCTTCTCTTGCCACCGGATCATTTACAATGCCTCGAACAAACTGATATATTATCCATCCCATCCCTCGCACTGGATGAGGCCATCCCCAAGGATCGCCAATCAGGTAATCTAGACTGGCAGCGATCGCTAGAACCAGGTAATTCCCACTAACCATAACCCATAACCCATTACCGATTAGCGATTGCTAAACAACAAAACTTGTTTCTTCCCCACAAGCAGCTTGCCAACTGCGGGCATCGTAGTAAAGATCTTCTAGGGAAATACTATAGAGAGCATCTTTTAGCTTTTGGTGCAACTGTCGCCACAGGGTCAGCGTTACCCAATCTTCAGTTGCTTTTGCATCCGCAGTGTGGTGAGGTAGGGGTTCGATCGTTTCTCCCACCGCTTCTAAAATTTGTCCTAAAGAGATTTTGCCAGGTTGACGAGCTAATTGATATCCTCCCAGGGCGCCGCGAACCGAGTTAACTAACCCAGCGCGACGCATCTCGATCAGTAATTTTTCCAGATAGGGAGCGGGGATATCTTGGCGACGAGCGATCGCTTTTACAGAAGTCGGGCCATATCCCGGCTGTAAACTCAAATCTAGTAGTGCCTTTACACTATAGTGCGCCCTCGTTGTCAGTTTCATTCGAGCTACGGTAACCAAAACCTTCCTTTGTCTATCATCCACCAAGTTGAGGATCGTTTCCTTCACAAACGGCTTTCTGTTGCCCAGCATCAGCTTCAGCGATGGTCATACCAATCTGCCAGGAACTGGGCGCGAGTATTTTCCCTCTCGCTCTCGCTCCTCCCTCACCCTAATTCAACAAAGATGCTACTAAACAGACCCCAGTCAATCTTTAAAGAACTTTACCTTCGAGGGCTAACATAGGGGTGTAAGCTGATATAAAGCTAAAGCTTCATATCAACCAGTGTGAATTTCAGCTAAAGTAAGATACTATAAATTACTTGATGGATTTGTTGTAGAGAGAAGTTAATGCCAAAAACACAAAAGATCGAAACCCTAGAAGGGGAAGCTCTCCTGAGAAAAGTCAAAGAGCTAGAAAATCTCAGCAAAGAGGAAAAAGCCAAAGCCTGCGGCTACTACACCGTGACTAAAAACGGTGTAGAGCGGGTAAACATGATGAAATTCTTGAATGCCCTGATTGATGCCGAGGGGATTCAGTTAGACAGCAAACAAGGCGGTAATGGTCGCGGCGGACGCAGTGCAAGTTATCGAATCAGCGTCCAGTCCAACGGCAACTTATTGATTGGTTCGGCTTACACCAAACAGATGGGGCTGAAACCAGGAGATGAGTTTGAAATTTCCTTGGGACGCAAGCACATTCGTCTCAAACAAATCGGTGGAGACGAGATCGAACTAGACGAGGAATAAAGACTACACCGCTACGATCTCGCCCAGAGCAACCGCAACCTTCAAGACCTAAGCGCCAAATACCGTGTGGCAAGGCGTACAGCAAGGGAATAGTTTGCTTATCTATGCCCAAGCAAAGACAAATTCCCCTAAAAGTTGTAGGGTGAGCATTCGCCCACCCTACAAAAAACTAATAACTTGGTCAAGGGATACCTGAAAGGTTCAGGCAGTTTGGGTGAGTTTGGGTAAAGGCAACTCCTGGGTAGTTCGTGCAGGAGGGGAGAGGTAGCGGTTAATTGCTCGAGTAGTAACGGCAACGTCGCATGCCAGGGTAATTCCTTCTTTTTCGAGTAAGCCTAAAATCCGTTTGAGGTTGTCGCGTTCAACCACGGGAAGCTGATGCAAACCTCGCGCTGCCATGCGGTCTAAAGCATCAGCAACCGGCTCATCTGCATAGGCATAGAGGAGATCCTTGGTGCAGATCGCAGCGAGGGTTAAATCGACTAAATTGATTGTAGAAGCATCGGATTCGGAAGCAGCGATCGCGCGATCGATATCCTGAAGCGTGACCAGACCAATTAGTTTTAAATCATCATCGATTGCTAAAGCAGTGTGACAGCGCTCGTTCGTCATCGCCAAACCGGCTTCTAAGACGCTGCAACTGCTAGATAGCATCAGGCGAGGTTTAAGCATCGCCGCCGAAACTGGAATTTGTTTTAGAAGTTCCAGATTCTGGTCTTTCTCCACATTCACGCCCATTTGTTGCAGATTTAAGCCCTTATTTACCGTTGACTTTGACTTAATGGTATCCACCAGCCACACGCTTAAACCCACAGCCGCCATCAAAGGCAAAACAATGCGATAGTCCCGCGTCATCTCGAACAATAACAAAATAGCCGTTAAAGGAGCGCGGACGCTAGCAGCCAAAACCGCCGCCATTCCCACCATGGCATAAGCGGGTGGGGCGGCAATATGTAGGCTTAACCCAGGCAGCAATAAGGGCAAAATTTTTCCATAAGCTGCCCCCAAAGAAGCACCCAAAAACATCGCGGGAGCAAACACACCCCCCACCAATCCGCTGCCCAAACTAAACGCGGTCATCACTAACTTGACGACTAGCAAAAGCAGCAACAACTGGAGGGAAAATTTCACATCTTGCAGCATCGCGCCAACGGTTTCGTAACCGATGCCGAGAATTTGGGGCAACTGCAAACCCACCAACCCGACGCCGAGTCCCCCAATTACAGGATGAATGTATCGTGGAATACGACCCAACCAGCCAAACCCTGCTACCTGACCGCGAAAGCAGCGTTGCGCCAGTTGAATTGCTTGGGTATAGGTGAGAGATACCAGACTGGCGAGCAAACCCAATACCATATAAAGAGGCAATTCTAGAGGGCTGCGAACGTCATAGGCAGGCAAACTAAAAGCAGGTTGGGCACCCAATCCAATTTGGGCAACCAACGCCGCTACAACGGCAGCTAGCAGCACCACGCTCACGGCTGAAGTGGCAAAAGTTGTGCCCAAAACCAACTCCAGGGCAAAAAAAACGCCCGCAATAGGGGCGTTAAAACCAGCTGCCAAACCAGCTGCCGCCCCAGCACCCAACAGCAGGCGGTGGCGTTCGCGGGACACTTGCAGCACTTGACCCACTAACATGCCAAAATTGGCGCCGATTTCCACAGAAGGACCTTCTGGCCCCAAAGAAGCGCCAGTTCCGAGAGAAATCGCAGCTGCCACCATCTTCGTAACGGGTCTGAGTTCCCGCGACAAAGCAAGTTTTGCGTCCTCAGTGGCGGCGATTAAAGTAGAAATGCTCGGCCCAAAGTCTTGCAAGCGCCAGCGCATTAGTCCGATGAGCAATCCGCCGATAGTGGGAACGCAGGCTAAACTCCAGGAACCCCAAACCGAGATGTGACCCATCAGATCTTCTAACATCAAACTGTGGATCCGCTCGATCAAATAGTGAAACGTGACCACACCCATCCCCGTTCCACCTCCAATCAGCACCGCCAAAATCAATACCATTGTTTCTGGGGAAGGCTGGAGATGGTTAAGTAGGCGGGTGAGTCTGGATGTAGAAGTAGGCACGCGACAAGAAGTGCCCGTTCTGAGTGCTGTCGATTCAGACAGCGAGGCCGCAGCGGGAGGTAGGTATGACATTATAGAGACGACTATATCTAGTACTTAGAGAAAGCTTAAATTTTGTGACTGGCTTCTCAATTTGATTGTATAGATAAAGAACCCCACTGGGGTTGCAGCAAGGCAAGTCAACAAGGGTAGACTAGGGAAGAAGATGGTTGAATCAATCCGTCTGTTACTACTCGTAACAAAACTTTTGGGGCAATGCGCTTAAACATCTTAGGGTTCATAATTCCGTATCGAATGCTAAAAATGTTGATCTGGCGTCGGCGTTTGGATACCACTTCAAACCAAGGATGGGTTGGGTGGAGATGCGCCTTGCTAAAAGTCACTACAGGTGGCGCAAGCTATCACCAGGAAAAACTCGGATCGAGGCGCTTGGCATCAACACACTGTCAGCAGCTCAACGCTTAAAAATAATCACATCCGGTGGGGAAATTAGGAAATTCTGATGAGTGCTCACACATTTGATGGACGTTCCGCTGTTTGCCCGATTTGCCATCGTTCCAGACCCATGAAGCTGGGCAGATCGGGCAGTGGACTTTATACTTGCCCCTATTGCGAGCAACGTTTTGTAGTGAGTCAAAGCGGTCATTACGTCCGCGATCCCGTACCGCTTAAACGCCGTCCCAACAGCCAGATGCTGCGGCGTCAGAGTCGCCCTCTAGCTCGAATGCGCCGCGATTTCCGCTTTGGTGGACCCATCGCGGCGATCGTCCTTGTAGGTAGTGCAATTTTCTTGGGTGTTACCTTAACAACGCCAGAGGGCAGGCAAGATCGGCAAAATCCCCTACACCAAATTTGGGAGTGGGTGACAAAAAGTTTGGATGGGTAATTGGTAATGGTTAATTGGTAATGGGTAATTGGTAATTTTTAACCTATGCCCTATGCTCTCTGGCGCGTAATTAGCATCCAATCTGGTACGGTTCCTAGCTGTTTTACCTGCTCTAG
This sequence comes from Microseira sp. BLCC-F43, assembly GCF_041929235.1. Lineage (NCBI taxonomy): Bacteria > Bacillati > Cyanobacteriota > Cyanophyceae > Aerosakkonematales > Aerosakkonemataceae > Microseira > Microseira sp. BLCC-F43. The sequence continues at coordinate 20,809 of NZ_JBHFNP010000279.1, read as the reverse complement.
GGCTAGTTTTTCCAGCGTGTCTGGATCGATGAGCAAGTAGGGGGAAGAATCTTGTTGCCAGTATTGTTTCAGATTATCAACTGAAGCGGGGATGACTTGGCGATCGCTATAAAAATTCAACGCCGGACGATTGTAAGGATAGGATGTATAAATCTTTTCACCCTCCGGAATCCCGCTATTCTGTATCATCTGAGCAACGGGTTTCACCGGATAAGCTTCGGCTAACTCCCAAACCCAATGTTGGGAAGTCATCAGTAGCATTAACGACACGTACATCCCCCAAAATAATATACCCATAAATTGGCGATCGCAACGCGCCACCAAAACCGCCCCTAACGTCATTGCGATCGCCACGGCAGCTAAAATTAATCCGATATCCGCTTCCCGCGTCGGCGCGAAGAAGCCAAAGTAAATACTACCTCCCCAACCCGCAACAGCCAGCAATGCTAAAATAACAACCCAAGCGCGCGGATAAGATTTTGTCGCCGGAAAATGCCAAACTTCTGCTAAGTAAGCACCCCCTGCTAGGGCTAAAGCCGGGTAAACTGGCAAAACGTACCAAGGAAGTTTTGTCGTCATCGCGGAGATAGCCAATAAGTAAACGCTACTCCAAACCAAGATTAATTTAGCCCAGCCGAGATTGCGATTTTCCCAGGTGAGTTGGAAACTTTGGGGTAAAAACAGCAGCCAAGGCCAGCTTGATTCTAGAATTTCCAGCAGATAATACCAAGGTGGCCCAGTGTGATTTTCTACTGGTGTCCAAATTCGCTCAAAGGATTGACGAACGAGACTGGTTGTGATAAAAGATTCACCGTAGTGTAAGAATTGGGCAGCATACCACAACGCTACCGGAATGCTGCCAAGAATTAGTCCGATCCAGAGATAGAAAGATGTCAGGAGTCGGGGTGTATCCCAGAAGATGAAGAGGAAAGCGATCGCACCCAACAAAATCCCTAAAATACCCTTAGTCAGGCAGATCAACCCGAAGCCAATACCGACGCCGAGACAATAGCGCAAATCGCGGCGACTGCGTAACAAACACCATACCATTAACAAAAAAAAGCACAGTATTGCCCCATCCAACATCGCCAAACGTCCGTGACGCACGACGGGTAGCAAAGTCAGGTAAATTAAAGCTGAGAAAATCGCCGCCAGACGTTGAGGAAAAATTTCCCGCCCAATCCCATACAATAGCGGCACGGAAATAGCAGTTAGCATTGCCCCTGGTAAGCGCGTCGTCGATTCATTCACGCCACCGATTGAATAAGTCAATGCAATTAACAGGTGCATCAGCGGCGGCTTGTTATGGTATGGCTCCCCTGCTATGGTTGGATAAAGCCAGCGTAAAGACTCAGCCGGGGCATGGAAAATATCGCGGGCAACTTGAGCTACAATTCCCTCATCCCAATCGCGCAGCGCCAATCCTCCCAGATTAATTCCATACAGCACAACTGCCGCCACTAGCAATCCTACGATACAGAAAACCTCGCTCCATTTTTCAGTCGCGCGAAATTTGTTTCTGGCATTACCCCAGGCAAAATTTGAACCACCCATAATTGCATTGAACTATGATACCGGACATTTATCTAATTTAAACCTATTCAAGTATGAATTTACCCCAAATATTAGACATTGCTATCGGTTTATTGTTTATTTACTTGATTTTGAGTTTGCTCGCCTCGGAAATTCAAGAATTGCTTGCTACCCTTGTCCAGTGGAGAGCCAAGCATTTAAAAAAGTCGATAGAATCACTCTTGGTAGGAGGCGGCGAAAGTACAGACAGAGAATTGAGTAAAGCCAGAATTATCGCCAATGAACTTTACAACGATCCCTTGATTAATACGCTGAATCAAGAAGCCAGAGGGCCAATTGTAAATTGGTTTCGCAACTTGGCTAAATTTGGCGGTTGGTTATGGTTTAAAATGTATTGCTGGATGCAGAAAAAAGACGAGGTAAAGCAAAGAATTTTTGGACATAAAGATAGCGGCCCTTCTTACATCCAAGCCGAAACATTTGCCACGACACTGTTTAAAACAATAGGAATTCAGAAACTGCTGCAAAAAGCTAGTGGAGTCAGCTTAGAAAAATTTAGCCAAGATCTAATCGAGGATATAAAATCGATTGTTCATTCTTTTCCCGAACCAGACTTAAGCGATGAAATTAAATCTCATCTGGAACGAGAATTGAATTTAGTAGAAACAGGTTGTAAGAGAATTGTCCAAGATTTAAAAAACAATAAAGCTACTTTGAATACTAGCCTCAGCAGGCTGGAAGGTACTTTAAATATTTATCTAGATAATGTTAGATATTTCCTCCCCGAAAACAGCGAAATTTTACGCAGAATAAGATCCTTGAACCTTCAGACTTTTAATTCGACCAATAAAGCTGTATTGCTGAGAAGCTTACAACGTAGCGTCACTGAAGTTTTAGCAGATTATAAAATCCTTAAAAAAGCTTTGGAAGAGCCAAACAGCGAAAGCTATAGAAAAATCCAAGAAATTTACGGTTCAGTTGAAAATTTGGTTGAGGAAAAAATACTGAAAAATTTGCCGGAGTCTCTAGTAGAGACTCTTTCTGTTATTGCCAAACGGACTAAAATAAAAATTGAAGATATAGACAAGGAATTACAGCAGTTTCAGAAAGAAATTGAAACTTGGTTCGATCGGTCAATGGATCGCGCATCGGGTGTTTATAAGCGGAATGCTAAAGGCGTGGCGATTTTAATTGGAATGCTAGTCGCTACCGCAACTAATGCTGATACGCTTCACATTGTTAGCAGGCTATCGAAAGATTCGGCTTTACGTAATACGATTACAGAAAGGGCAATTCGCACTCGCCAAGGGGATGATATAAACAACGTTAAACAAGCTTTAGAGAATGTTTCCTTACCCATTGGTTGGAGTTCGACTAACCTGCAACAACAAGCAGAAGGAAGTCAAGAATGGCGAATTAATCAATGGTCTTTTTCTTATCTTAAAAGGCTGATAGGTTGGATTGTGAGCGCGATCGCTATTGCAATGGGTGCGCCTTTTTGGTTCGATATGCTTGGTAAGTTTATCAACGTTCGCAACGCTGGACCAAAACCTGTATCCCATACTCAAGATCGAAACCCTGAAAGTTAGAATTAGCCAAAAAAAACCCGGTTTCTCTAAAGGCAGAGTCAAACTCTCTATATGTAGGGTGCGTTAGCGAAGCGCGTAACGCACCATTACATCTTATTTAGTCTCCCTGAGTAAGTTCTTATTGTATTTGTTTTAATTTTGGTTAAAATTGGCGCGGTTTCCAGAAGCAAAGCCATAAAATAAGGCAAGAATATCAATTAATGAGATGACTAAACGTCTAAGTATTATATTTTTAAGTGCAGTCGCCCTCTTGGAATGTTTCCCAGGGGTGTTGCAGGCTCAACCAAGAAGTCAAACTAGGGCAGAAGAGGTTTATAATCAAGGCATTGCCAAGACACGTCAGGAAGATTATCAAGGCGCGATCGCAGACTTCCAACAAGCAGCAACTTTGTTTAACCAATCGGGCAATTTAAGCAACGCTTATAAAAGCCAAGCGCTAGGGACTTACTGGCAATTTACCGCCGAGAGAATCCAGCGTCCAACCCCCAGTACTGACCCCCTACCCAGTTGGTATCTTGGAGGTTCTTGTGTGGGGATTCCGCTTTGTAAATACGGCGTTGCGTTCGTCAATCCAGGCGCAGAAAGAACTAATTTTGGGGGCATAATTATTTTAGAAGAAAATCTGCGAATGCTCAATCGACCTGATGGCACGGGAGAACCAATTAACGCAGTTTTAGATGTGCAAACAGTCCCCAAACTTCGCCGGGGTGAATATTGGCAAACTAACTGTCAGATGCGGGAAAGAAGAACTCAAAATATATTTGTGGCGCTCGCTCAAACAAATGGCTACCAAAATGCCAACTTTTATCCCGCGCGACTAGCATGGCGCATCAATTTAACCAGCAAAAAAATCGAAAGCATCCCAGCAACAAATATCCAATGCGAAAATCCTTGTCCCGGCGGTTGTTAGCACGATCCCCCCAACCCCCCTTGCCAAGGGGGGCTTTGATGTTTCCCCCTTGGCAAGGGGGGCTTTGATTTTGATGTTTCCCCCTTGGCAAGGGGGGCTTTGATTTTGATGTTCCCCCCTTGGCAAGGGGGGCTTTGATGTTCCCCCCTTGGCAAGGGGGGCTAGGGGGGATCGGCATTTTATCCGGGAAATTTTTTCTCTCTAACTTCAGTGGCGAAATCTTGCGCCGCTTGGGTAATAATTGCCCTTAAATTTGCATAAGCTTTGGCAAATGGCGGGGATTTTTCTACCAGTCCCAAGATATCAGCGGTGACTAAAACTTGACCATCGCAATCAGGACCAGCACCAATACCAATTGTGGGAATTGATAGTTTTTGGGTAATTTGGGCGGCTAAATCTGCGGGTATATGTTCTAGTAACATGGCGAATGCGCCTGCTTGTTCTAGCGCGATCGCTTCCCCTAAAATTCTCTCTGCTTCCTCTTTTGTCTTCCCTTGCTGCTTCAAACCTATCTGATACACCGACTGCGGCGTTAACCCTACATGCCCCATTACGGGAATTCCAGCTTGCACCAAACGGGATACTGTTTCTACCATCGCTGGATATCCGCCTTCTAATTTTACCGCCTGCGCTCCAGTTTCTTTTAAAATTCGCCCTGCTGAATGAATCGCTTGTTGCGGACTTTCTTGATAAGTTAAAAACGGCAAATCTACTAAAACTAAAGCTTGTTTTACCCCCCGACATACTGCTTTGGCATGGTGGATCATCTCATCGAGGGTTAGGGGCAATTCGTTTTTATATCCCAGCGCTACTCTTGCTAAAGAATCGCCGACTAAAATTAAGTCTACTCCGGCTTGATCTAGTATCTGGGCGATTAGGTAATCCCACGCGGTTAAAACTACGATGGGGCGCTTTTGTTGTTTCCATTCAATTAATTGCCGGATTTTGGTAACCATTTTTTTTGAACCGCAGAGACGCAGAGGACGCAGAGGTAAGAAGAAGAGTGAGTTTTATTCTTCAGGTGTGCTGCGACTGAATGTTTGATGGGGGGTGGCGATACCTGTCATTGTGTCTACCCACGCTAGTCCCTCGCTTGTGCCGACCCATAATTTATCATCAGTGTTGGCAGATATTGCTAGTATTCTTGCGGCTGGTAATCCAGTTACTTCGCCTAGCAATGTGCCTCGGTATGGGTTGTATCGATATAAACCTCGATCGGTTCCGACCCACAGGCTACCGAGTTGGTCTACGTGGAGTGCTGTAATATTTCGTTGGGCTAGTTCGGTGACGGTTTGCAATACTCTACCGTTGATTGGGTCAATTTCGATTAAACTGTTGGGCGTTCCTACCCAAAGACTACCTCGCAGATCTGTGGCGAGTGCTTGTACTGTCGTACCTGGCAGATCTTTGATGCGGTTAATGGGAAAGGCGCTGGCGGTATCAACTCTGACTAATCCATCTAGGGTTCCTACCCATAATTGACCTTCGGGATCTAAACTCAGTGCATTTGCGCTCACGCCTGGTAAGTCTCGCAGGGTGGTCATCAATAATCCTTGGTCTGGACTAATTAAGGCTAAGCCGCGATCTCCTCCCACCCACAAGTAACCCCGTTTGTCAATTAATAGGGACAAAACTTTACGCGATGGGAAAAAGTAACTCTGCGCTGTCGTTTCGTTGGTGCGGGGGTCTACTCGCTGCAATCCTTCGTAGGTTCCGACCCAGATCCGTCCTACTTTATCTTGCGCGAGCGCGAAAATTGTATAGTTCGCTAAACTAATCCGCGCCAAAACGCTGCCGGTATTGGGGTCGAGTCGCGCCAATCCCCGCCACGAGCCTACCCACAGGTTACCATTTACATCCCGCTGCAAGGCACTGACTCGATAATCGGTTTCTAAAGGACGGCGCTGTATCCTGCGCGGATCTACATTCGGTGGCGGCGCGGTGGGTGGATAAAGGGGAGTTGGATCGTTTCTGAGGGTAGATTGGGCTAAAACGCTGCTATTCATCCCCATTTGCCCAAAAATTCCTCCTAGCGCCACCAGGATGGCACTTAGGTAAATACTGCGTCCGCTCAACCTTAACATCACTACACCTCCTGCAAAGACTTGCTCGCGAGCGCTCTATACGTGCAAGTTGTTTCTAATTTATCCAGCCCTCAAAGTGCAATTGCTGAGGCTTCACTTTTCCATAACATAGACTGCTGCGGGCATCTGACCCATTTCGCCTTTCCTGGCACAAAAGTTGAGTATACCTGCTTACCACGCTCGCCGGGAGTTTTTTGTAACAAATAATGCAAAATATTGTAATAAATCTTAAAGTATTATAAATAATTATGAAAATCTAAAGAAAATTTGAAGTTTAACTTATTGCTTTATTGGTATAGTGTAAAACGACGAGCCAATCAGGCAATCAGAATTCGAGAGACTCCTGGGAAGGAAGACATGTCCTATTCAAGAACTGCAACTCAGTCCAAATCTGGGTATAAGGCTGGCGTAAAAGATTATCGGCTGACTTATTACACTCCCGATTACACTCCCAAAGATACTGATATTTTGGCGTGTTTCCGCGTCACGCCCCAGCCCGGAGTTCCTCCCGAAGAAGCGGGTGCAGCAGTAGCAGCAGAATCCTCCACTGGTACTTGGACAACTGTGTGGACTGACCTGCTCACCGACCTAGATCGTTACAAAGGCCGTTGCTACGACATCGAGCCAGTTGCAGGCGAAGATAACCAGTTCTTCTGCTTCGTCGCCTATCCGCTGGATCTGTTTGAAGAAGGCTCCGTAACTAACATGTTAACCTCCATCGTAGGTAACGTGTTTGGTTTCAAAGCTCTCAAAGCCCTGCGTTTGGAAGACCTGCGGATTCCCGTTGCCTACCTGAAGACGTTCCAAGGGCCACCCCACGGGATCACCGTTGAGCGCGACAAGTTGAACAAGTACGGTCGTCCCCTGTTGGGCTGTACGATTAAGCCGAAACTCGGTTTGTCTGCGAAGAACTACGGACGTGCAGTTTATGAATGTCTGCGCGGCGGTCTGGACTTAACCAAAGACGACGAAAACATCAACTCCCAGCCTTTCATGCGCTGGCGCGATCGCTTCCTGTTCGTTCAAGAAGCCATCGAAAAAGCTCAAGCTGAAACCGGGGAAATCAAAGGTCACTACCTGAACGTGACCGCCCCCACAGTAGAAGAAATGATGAAGCGGGCTGAATTCGCCAAGGAAATCAACACCCCGATCATCATGCACGACTACCTGACGGGTGGTTTCACCGCTAACACCACTCTGGCTCGCTTCTGCCGCGACAACGGTTTGTTGCTCCACATCCACCGCGCGATGCACGCCGTAATCGACCGTCAGAAGAACCACGGGATTCACTTCCGCGTACTCGCCAAGTGCTTGCGGATGTCTGGTGGCGACCACCTGCACTCCGGTACCGTTGTCGGTAAGTTGGAAGGCGACCAAGCGATCACGATGGGCTTCGTCGATCTGATGCGCGAAAACTACATCGAAGAAGACCGTTCTCGCGGTATTTTCTTCACCCAAGACTGGGCTTCTATGCCTGGTGTATTCCCCGTTGCTTCCGGCGGTATCCACGTATGGCACATGCCTGCGCTGGTTGAAATCTTCCAAGATGACGCTTGCTTGCAATTCGGCGGCGGCACCCTGGGTCACCCCTGGGGTAACGCTCCTGGCGCTACCGCTAACCGCGTCGCTTTGGAAGCTTGCGTCCAAGCACGTAACGAAGGTCGCGAGTTAATGCGCGAAGGTGGCGACGTCATCCGCGAAGCTTGCAAGTGGAGTCCCGAACTCGCCGCAGCTTGCGAACTGTGGAAGGAAATCAAGTTCGAGTTCCAAGCCGTTGACACCCTCTAAGCGATTTTGGATTTTGGATTTGAGATTTTAGATGTTGAGGGAAATCTTAAGTTGGTAGCGATTTTGGTTGCTGCTCTGATATCCCTCATCTAAGATCGAAAAATTTAAAATCTGAGATTTAAGCTGGGGTCAGTTCATGGACTTAAAACAAGTTGCCAAAGACACGTCTAAGGTACTGAGCAGCTACTTGACGTATCAAGCGCTGAAAACCGTAATGGCTCAGCTGAGCGAAACCAACCCGCCCCAAGCGTTGTGGTTGAGTGGCTTCGCCGCGCGCCACAGCGTCCAAGATGGAGAAGCCTTCCTGCAAGCGTTGCTGCAAGAACAGCAAGAGTTAGCGTTTCGGCTAATGACCTTGCGAAAGCACCTGGCAGAAGAAGTCGCCGACTACTTACCAGAAATGGTTCGCTCTGGAATTGAGCAAGCAAATATGGAACATCAGCGCCATCATCTAGAGCGACTCGTGCAACAAGGCGTCACTGACTCCAGTACCTGCCCCAAAGAGGAAAAAGACTCTTAGCAGAGGGTAATGAGTAATGGGTAATTTTAGATTTTAGATTTTAGATTTGAATATAAATCTGAAATCTGCAATCTGTAATTACCTATCACCAATTACCAATCACCAATTACCGTAGCAACATCAGATAGACACGAAGGAAGCCATGCAAACTCTACCTAAAGAGCGCCGTTTCGAGACTCTCTCCTACTTGCCCCCCCTTTCGGATGCCCAAATTACCCGCCAACTCCAGTACATTCTGGATAAGGGCTACATTCCCGGTGTGGAATTCAGCGAAAGTTCCGAACCGACTCAGCACTACTGGACCCTGTGGAAGCTGCCTTTGTTCAACGCTACCACCACCAACGAAGTGTTGAGTGAAATCAAAGCTTGCCGCGCTGAGTACGGCAACTGCTTTATCCGCGTCATGGGTTTCGATAACGTGAAGCAGTGCCAAGTTCTCAGCTTCATCGTTCACAAACCCAACCGTTTCTAAATCTGAAACCGCAAACAAAGAATAGTTCAACCTTGAGCAGGTAGGGACAAAAACTGTCCCTACCTTTTCTCTTTATTCCGGATAAATAGGCACCAGAGAGGAAGAGGCTAATATAGATTTGCGTTATTCATATGGTGGCGCGATGAAATCCCTTCCGCAAATTTCTAGATTGGTAGCATTACTAATTGTCGGTATATTATTAACCTTTTCTATACCCTTGCTAGCTAGAGATATTCAGCTACCTGCTAGTCGCTTCGTAGAAGTTAGGCAAATTCGCGGTACGGTCACGTATCAAGGAAGACCAGCACGAGTGGGCGCTCGCTTAACTTCCCCCGGTCAGCAAATCTCTACAGGCAGACAATCTAGTGCGGTTTTGACTGTAGATAGTGGTATTGCTACGATCAACGTTGCTGAATTAACCACCGTCCAAGTTCAAAGTCTTTCTATGGTTGCCAATGGCGGCAAAGTGACGCGCCTTTTCGTACCCAGAGGACAAGCGAGAATACAAGCGCGACCCTTGACCAACCTAAATTCGAGCCTAGAAATTAGCAGTCCAGCAGGGGTTACAGGGGTTCGCGGGACTGAATTTGGCGTCGGTGTTGGTTCAAATGGTAAAACAGGAGTTTCTACCCTTGAAGGCGCAGTCGCCACAACTGCCAAAAGAAGAACGGTGACGGTAAATGGTGGCTATTCTTCCATCGTTTTTCCCGGAGATCCCCCAACTCCACCCAAATTAACCCAAGAAAATTTGAAGTACGAGTTGATTAGTTTATCACCTATCGATCAAAACAGAGTGCGATTAATTTGTACGGTCGATCCGCTGAATTTGATATTTTTAAACGACCAACCTTTAGAAATGGATAGAACGGGTAAAGTTGACACAATACTGCCCAGACCAGCTAATTCTGAATACAGGGTAGTGGTTCGCAGTCCCCTGGGAAAACAGGAAACTCACATGATTGGATCGGATTTGCTTAAATAGTGGGAATGGGTAATTTTAGATTTTAGATTGCAGATTGCAGATTAAGGAGAATGTGAGATTGAAGTAAAATCTAAAATCTAAAATCTGAAATCTGAAATCTGAAATCTGAAATCTGAAATCTGAAATCTAAAATCTGAAATCTGAAATCTAAAATCTGAAATCTGAAATCTAAAATCTAAAATCTAAAATCTAAAATCATTCTATGAGTAATGAGTTGTATCGTTATGTTGCCCGCATTCAGGCACTATTGCCTGGATTTATTGCTGCTATTATTTCCTTGGGTGTGTGGCAGTTGGGTGGGTGGAAAGCGTTGGAACAAATCAGTTATAACTCGTTGTTTCAAATTCGGGATACGGGAATTTTACCTAAACCAAATTGGGATAAGCGGATAGCAGTTATTGCAATTGACGAAGCGAGTTTGGGGAAGTTGGGGAGATTTCCGTTTTCGCGCGATCGCTACACTAAACTATTACAAACACTCTCTCCTTCTCGCCCCGCAGCAGTTGGTTTAGACATTATATTTGCCGAACCAAGTCCCGAAGATAGCCAACTTGCTGACGCTATCCGCGCTAGCGGTAATGTAATTTTGGCTCAAGCTTTGGATGATAAAGAACAAATCATCCCCATCGAGACGATTTTAGACCAAGCTGTCGCCGACCGAGGTCATATATCGCACAACCCAGATACAGATGGCATTAGTCGTCAAGCAGCGCTGAAATTCCGGGGGATTTCTTCCCTGGGATTGGCGATGGTGCAACTCTACTCTAGCGATCGTCCAGGGGAGTCGGTACAGTTAGAAAAGTCTTTAACATCCCTGAGTCAGGATAATCGCCGATTTCATTATGTTTGGCTAAATTGGCCTGGAAAGACGCAATCTTTGCCCACTTATTCGTTTGCGGATGTTCTAGAAGGGAAAGTATCTAAAAATGCTTTTACTGGCAAATTTGTATTAGTAGGTATAACCGCAACGGGTTTCGATCCGTTGGTGACGCCGTTAAATCAAATCCCACCAACTAGCGGAGTTTACCTTCATGCAGCCGCAATCGATAACTTGCTAAATAATCGATTGCTGCAACCTTTACCAGATTGGAAAACCGCAGTTTTATTGCTTTTAATTGGCCCAGTTACTAGCGGGATATTGTCAAAATTGAATGCAGGGGGAAGAGTTGCGCTTGCTCTCCTACTCCCTCTATCTTGGTATGGTGTTTCCCTAGCGTTATTTTCCTTAAATTCCTGGTGGATTCCCATTGCTGCGCCTATCGGTACAATTCTGTTAGCGGCAATTGGTTTGCAACTGCGAGAACAGCAGGAAAAGCAACAATTAATGAGCCTATTTGAAAAATACATGGCTAAAGAAACTGCTAATTTAATTTGGCAGCGCAAAGACGAAATTATTCAAAATGGCGAATTGCAACCGCAAGAAATGGTAGCGACTGTATTATTTATGGATATTCGCGGTTTTACCACAATTTCAGAGCAACTATCGCCCCGCGAATTAATGCCTTGGCTGAACCAATACCTGAATGCCATGAGCGAGTGTATTATGAATCGTGGCGGCGTAATAGATAAATATATCGGGGATGCAATTATGGCAATTTTCGGCATCCCGTTTCCCCGCACTAAACCAGAAGAAATTCAACAAGATGCTTTAAATTGCATGGCTGCTTGTTTGGACATGTACGAACGATTGCAAAAATTAAATCAACAATTTGAAGCCGAAAAAAAGCCAATAATTAAATTTGGAATTGGCGTTCATACTGGAGCTATTATAGCAGGTAGCGTTGGGGGTGGTCAGCGTTTGAATTTTTCCGTTTTGGGCGATACAGTTAATGTGGCGGCGCGACTGGAGGCGATGAATAAAGAAGTAAAAGAAGATAATCCCTATGGGATTTTAATTACTAACGAAACTTGGCAATATGTCAGCGAACGCTACAAGGCAAAAGCAGTCAAAAGTATTCAACTGCGAGGTAGAAAGCAAGAAACAATTATTTGTTCTATATTGGGCAAAAAGTCATTGTTAATTGCTAATTGCTAATTGCTAATTGTTAATTGGAATCATTTAATTCGATTAGTTATAATTCAATTATTTCAGGATGAACGAAAATGAAGTCAGTAATTTGTCCATCCTTTTGCAACTTCCCCGGTTAGTGGGAACTGCTGAAGAGATTCAACAGGCAGAACTAATCAGATATGAGAAACTCAAACAAGTTCCCTTTTTTGAAGCGAACTGGGATATGTTTCTGAATGAACTAAAAGCTAGAAATTTACCTGACGACACTCTCATACACCTCAGACAAAGCAATCTTGCCGAGTTTTGGATAGCAAACAGCGACCTAAGTTTTTGGGAATTACTGGAATATTTTTATTGAGACTGTCAGCAGCATTCTAGTTAAACTAGCTTATCTAGTCGATCCTCTCCATTACTTCACCGCCAACTATTTGATAACCCCAGCGAGAATTTCGGTTGGCAAGTTGCCTTGCTGCGTCGTACTCACCCAGACGACAAAGTTCAACTAACTGTTGATATCCATCCTCTTTCTGTTGCTGCAATCTAGCTTTACTGAGATTTTCTCTTTCTTGGGATGAAAGATTAGGGCGTCCCGGAACAAGCGGATCTATGTCACCAATGTGTTTCATGGCAAATTATCCCCTGGCGTTTTTTATTTTATGACTAAAAAGGCATTAAATCCACCACTTCACCATCTACAATTCCGTATCCCCATTCTGGGTGTTCGGCAATTTGCCGTTCAACTAAAGTGCGACCCATAGGAGTTTTATAAGCTGACTGTAAAGCAGCAAGACTGGGAATATCGCCGGTAGAAGCGGGTGATTTATCCTCAACTTCGGTCAATTCTAAACGACTGTTAGGTAAAGATGCTGTAGTGGATGATTCTAGAGAAAAGTCGGGAGCAACAGCAGCTAGTTTATTCATCACACTTTCTTTGGTGATTTCAGGTTTATTTGTAAAAGAGGGGGGTAGATAAGGTGTTCTTACTCCTAATTTTTTCGCTTTGATCGCTTCATCGGCGATGCGATCGCATTTCCTCAAGAATCCCTCCCACAAATTTTTTCCTAGTACCGGATCTCTTAAATCTGAACGTGCTTTTGCAACTGCAACCTCCAATGGTTCTCCTTTATGAACGTAGTATTGAATGCGTTCCTCTTCAAAAACTGGATAAGGAATTCCTGGTTCAATTTCCCAATCTCGCTTAACTTTTTGACTAGCTCCCAGCGGAATTCCTGAAATAAATTCATCCCAAAACGGCGATACCAAACCTTTGGTCATACCATCTATAATTTTAAAAACACATCCACCTGGGTTATCGTATCCTTTCTCTTTAAAATATTCTAATAAAGCTCTTTGAAACTGCTCAAATTGCTCTTGAGAATTCCAAGGACCGCTAAATTGATAATTAGGATTTACTTTGACTGAAATTGGCTGACGCTGACCCGGGAAAAACTTATCCGTTTTAACTGTTTCAACTTCTAGAGAAGCGTGGTTGTTTTTACCATTACTAACTTGATAGTGATTTTTATAATCTTCATCGCAAAAAGCCTCTAAAATCGTTTCAAATGCATCAATATTAGGCCAAAACTCTAGCATGTTGCTGTTATCGCCAGCGCGTTCTTGGATGAGCGATCGCTTAACCAATTGACTCCTAGCATATTGCTGTTCCACCTTACTCAAACCAGTTTCTCGCTCAATTTCATCGACGCTAATTTTAACCCACTCATCGGGATTATTTAATTGAGACTGCCATTGGACAAGCTGACAAAAGAAAACCGCCGCCGTCACCCCACCCGTTACCTTAGCCAGCTTGGGATAGTAAACGACTGAATTACCTAAATTTCGCCATAAAAATGCCAGCTTCATGCTTAAATAACCCCTAAAAATCAAATAATATCATCGGTACTTACGCCGACGGCGACAGAAACCCGGTTTCTTCATTTTCAGAGAAACCGGGTTTCTTTTAGCCAGGTGTATAAAAGCTAACTTTTTCGTAGATACATCATCACCCAAACGCCTAAAAGAATAATACCCGCTCCTAAATAATCATAGCGGTCTGGGGGAACCTTATCGACTTTCCAACCCCAAACAATCGAGAGGATAATAAAAATACCTCCATATGCTGCATAAGCGCGACCAAAATTAGCAGGCTGTTTCGTCGCAACAAAGCCATAAATAGTTAGTAATATAGAACCAGCCAAAGCTAACCAGCCACTTTTGCCTTCGCGTAACCATAGCCAAACTAGGTAGCCGCCTCCAATTTCGCATAACCCGGCTAAAATAAAGTAAATTAGCGATTTGATGACTGCCATAAACTAGATGAACAATCGAAAACTAAATATAACTAAAGCACAATCGCGATCGCTTCTCTCTACTTTCTTCCTCTGCGTCCTCTGCGCCTCTGCGGTTAAATAAAAATAAATCTCCTAAAAACCCAGTTGGTTAAACAATTGTCACCCAGATTTTTATAAAATTTTAACGATGGGCAGAAAAGCGATCGCACTCAGTACACCATGACCTACTATATCTCTCCTCGGTTTCTTGACAAACTTGCCGTTCATATCACCAAAAACTTCCTCGACATCCCCAAAATCCGAGTCCCCCTGATCTTGGGAATTCACGGACGCAAAGGCGAAGGTAAATCGTTTCAATGCGAATTAGTATTCGAGAAAATGGGCATCGAAGTCCTACACATTTCCGGCGGTGAACTCGAAAGTCCCGACGCCGGAGATCCGGCGCGTTTAATTCGCTTACGCTATCGGGAAGCCGCCGAATTTATCAAAGTTCGGGGTAGAATGACCGCACTCATGATTAACGATTTGGATGCGGGTGCAGGGCGCTTCGATGAAGGGACGCAATACACGGTCAATACTCAGTTAGTCAACGCCACGCTGATGAATATTGCCGATAATCCTACCAACGTCCAGCTACCTGGAAGTTATGATGAAAATCCCCTCCACCGCGTCCCAATTATCGTCACGGGAAACGACTTTTCGACCCTGTACGCGCCGTTAATTCGCGAAGGTCGGATGGAAAAATTTTACTGGGAACCCAACCGAGACGATAAAATTGGCATCGTCAGCGGGATTTTTTCAGAAGATGGATTATCTCAGCGCGACATCGAACAGCTAGTTGATACTTTTCCCAAGCAAGCGATTGATTTCTTTAGCGCTTTAAGGTCGCGAATTTATGACGAACAAATTCGTCAATTTATCCATAAAGTAGGGATTGAAAAAATATCCTCGCGGGTGGTTAATAGTTTAGAAGGGCCACCTCAATTCCAAAAACCAGACTTCAATTTGTCGCGCTTACTCGAATTTGCCAACCTGATGGTCGCCGAACAAACGCGGGTAGAAAAGATGCGGCTCGTGCGAGAATATAACCAGTCTTTAAACTTCCACGAGCAACATCATCAGGTAGCAAATCAAGCTATCCAAACTGAAACACCCGGCAATGGTAACGGTTATGGAAGCAACGGTCAAGCAAAGAACGCCCAATTGAGTCCAGAAATGATTCAGCAATTGCAACAACTGGTGAACAGCGGTTATCGAATTGGCATAGAGTATGTAGATGAACGCCGCTTTCGGACGAATTCTTGGATCAGTTGCGCTTCGATTGCAGCAAATCAAGAAGGGGAAGCGATCGCAGCATTAGAAAACTGTCTCGCCGAACACGGTGACGAATATATCCGCTTAGTTGGAATCGACCCCAACGCCAAGCGCCGCGTCATGGAAACCATTATCCACAGACCGAGATAATGATGCATTAGAAATCTGGTTTCTTAGATTTAAATCTTGCTCCTTATCCACCAACCCGCCCGGAAATCAATTTCCGGGCTAATAGCCAAAGTCCATTAAAATGGACTGAAATCCTTGTTGCATAAATTTTTAGTCCTCTGAAGAGGACTTGCGCTATTAGCCAGGGAATTAATTCCCTGGCGGTTGATGCTAATGATGCAAAATCTTTGTTCAAGAAACCCGGTTTCTAAATCCCCTCGTGACTAGCAATATAATCCACAATTTTATACAGAGATCGGCGAATTTTTCTCTCGCGCTTGCGACCATTTCCAATCACCGTAATTATGTAAATCTTTCCCTGAATTTCTACAGCAACTGTCGTCCCTCTCACCAGGGAAGTTTCTCCCGTTTTCTCCCCCAACCAGCGACCCGGAGATTCTTTTAACGCCTGAAATCCCAACACTTTTTCTACCTGATAGCTGAGAACTTCCGCCAAAACCTCATATTCTGGGTGCTTGCGATTGTAAATTTCTACCATCATCGCAGTTAGTTCGTTACTCGTGATCCGGTTCGGTTCCCAACCAACATTTTTAGATGGATCGGTGACAGAACCTTTCAGTTTGTGACTGACTCGCGTTGTGGGATATCCAAGTTCGCCCAAAGTTTTATTGATATAATCCCATCCCAAATAATCAATAATTTGATTCGTCGCAATGTTGCTGCTGTAAGCGATCGCTTGCGTCAGCAAATACTTAAAAGAATAAGACCTGCCAACCCGAATAGACGAGAAATTCTCTTCCGTATAATTACTGGGTTCTACGTAAATCTCTGTATCCAAACTAAGATTATCTGCGGCAAGTTTGCGGAGGAGGGCGATCGCAATCGGCACTTTAATCAAACTGGCGGCACTTTGGGGTGGGCGCGAACCGCGATAGTTAAGGCATTTGCGCTCAAGGTCGCAAATTGCGATCGTGGGGGAAGATAAACCGCTATCAGCCACAATAGCGTCAAGCACTTGGGAGGGAGACTCTTCTACAGGAGCAGGTATATCAAGAGGGACTACCCCCAGTGCTGGTAAAATGCCCATCAGACAGGCTAGAGCGAGCCCTACATATTGCCTTTGAACCATCAATTTTGCACTCCATCACCCATTTGCAGGTAAAAAAGGAAACTCCGCACTCACATGCCACCGCCCGCCATCGTGAATCAGCAGCGTCAAATAATTGGCGGTAAACTCGAATTGTACGGGTTTATGCTCAAATTCAGGCCACGCGGCTTTAAAATTCTGCTTGGTTAAGTCTTTAAACGCCACGGTCATGTGAGGGGCCCAGGGGCGTTGCTTCGCCATCGGATCGACAATACCCAATTCCCGCATCATGCAATCCATCAAGTCAGCTTGTAAAGTGAGGAGTGGCGGCGTTTTGACAACATTGATATAAATCACCCTGGGAGGAAACGCCGCAAAACCCGATAGGGAAATTGGGATACTGGGTCTTTGATTGGCAAAATTCTGCAAGGATTGTTCCAACACCGAAACCGACTCTTGATCCCACTCAAAAGGCGCTTGCAGGGTAATGTGGGGCGGCGACTTCTGGGCGTGGCGACTATTGTAGCGCGAGGCAAAGTACTGCTTGACTCGATTAGCGTAGTCTTGGATCTCTTGGGGAGGCAGGAGGGCAATAAAATAAAGGCTTGTACGCTTGTCCATATCTATAATCTCAACAGCATCTCCAATCTAAAATCTAAAATCTAAAATCCAAAATGCCTTGGTTTGTAAAGATCGAAGAAGGAATAGTCGATAAACCCACCTTTGACCAACATGTCCCCGCCCACAAAGCTTACGTCGAGGACTTGATCGCCAAAGGACACCAGGCGCGTACCGGGTACTGGGCGCAACGGGGCGGCGGGATGATGATATTCCAAGCGACTTGCATCGATGAAGCCAAAGCCATTGTCGCCCAAGACCCCCTCGTGCAAAATAATTGCGTCACCTACAAGCTGTATGAGTGGAAAATTATAGTCGAATAAAAGTCATTACCCATTACCCATTACCCATTACCCATTACCAAATTTGATGCTATTCTAGATTTAGACCTGGACCTATGCGATTGCAACGCCCAAACCTTGTCAGGACCGGAAGGTAGCAGCAACACGGGATGCTTGTAGTAGGCGTAGACTCCGGGTCGCCCTTTTTTTAGGCCCTTTTTTTAAGCAACGGCAGCGGCTATGGCAGGTTTCGGAGATCTGGTGAAAAAAGCGTTTTACCTGGGAGTGGGGCTAGCAGCCTCAGCAGGTGAAAAAGCGGGTGGAACTCTAGCCGAACTGAAAGAGCAAGCCCAAAAGCTAGCCGATGAGATGGTGGCAAAGGGCGAAATGACCACCGAAGAAGCTAGGCGGATGGTGGACGAAATGATCCAGCGGGCGCAGCAACAGTCGCCTGGAGAGCCTACCAATAACGCCCCTAGTGGCGAACCGCGACGGATTGAAATCGTAACTGATGAAGAAGAAGCAACCCCAGCCAAGCCGGAAAATGTAGATGCGTTAAGAGATCAAGTAAGCGCATTGCAAGAAGAATTGCGCCGCCTCCAGAACGGTCGCTGAAGCGCCTACTACGAACGGTCGCGATCGCTCAATTGCCATTGATAATTGTATCAGGGAGATCTAAACTAAAAGTCCTCCCGAACAAAAGCAAATTTTTCCCTTGAGAACAAGCAAGGGTGGTAGCGTAGCGCTTATGGAAGACTGGCAAAAAAATTTAACCGACATGCTAGAAACAGTAACTGAGGAGGTAGAGAAGTTCTTCAGCGATGTTACCGACGCAGTGGATGCGATCGCGTTACTATCGGAAGAAGTCGCCCACCAAGTAAACAACGCCATCACCACCGAAATCGAACTGTTTTTGAACGATATAATTCAACCGATTCTGGACGCATGTGCCGAGTTTGATCCAAGTAGCTTTGAGTCAGAATGGCCCCTAACTGATACCGTAGAACCCTCACCCCAACAACATCCCGCTTGTGTTGGTTGCCGTCACTATCACGGTCAAGTATACGGAGGTAACTTACTCGTTTGTGGAATGCATCCCTATGGTTGGGAAGCAGAAAATTGTCCAGATTGGGAAGGTTACAGGAACTATTAAATGATGAAAGATTTACCAATTACTGACGATTTTTCTTTGGAGTCTGAAACTGAGCCAGCCACAATAGAAATGAAGTACGGCGAACGTCACATTGCTGAGGGAAAACTGATTACATTTCCCAACCCGCGCCAGGGGCGACGTTACCAAATTAACATTAAGTTGCCGGAATTTACTTGCAAGTGTCCGTTTTCTGGCTATCCGGACTTTGCCACGATTTACATTACCTACTTTCCCGACCAAACCGTAGTCGAGTTGAAAGCGTTGAAGCTGTATATCAATAGTTACCGCGACCGCTACATTTCCCACGAAGAATCCGTCAATCAAATCCTCGATGACTTTGTTGCCGCTTGCGACCCCTTGGAAGTCCATATTAAAGGCGATTTTTCCCCTCGCGGCAATGTCCATACCACGATTGAGGTGAATCATAAAAAGTAATAAATTTAACTTGAATATTTAAGTTAAATTGCGTAAGTGGCACGAGTAGGTAGCGCGATCTTTAATTTCACCCAAGCTTTACACAACCCCTGCAAAAAAATAGGTAACTCCACCATTATGCCGACTCGATGCCACTGCTTATGCTATGTAAGTAGTTGCCAAAAAAATTGGCTGGCGGTGGCACGCATATGCAAACAGTATCGGCAGCTTACTGGCTGAGCAAACTAGACCGAAACCTCCTAACTATCAACCAAAAGCAAGCTACGGGAGAGTTGATGATTTGCAGCGGCACCTCCCAGTGGCGGCTTTGCTTTTTCCTGGGACAGTTGTTTTATGCGATTGGGGAAAACCACCGCGTCCGACGTTGGCAACGAGCGCTCAAACGACATTGTCCGAATTGGGTGGTGGAAACTGACCAACTGGTTAGCAGCGAACTTTGGGAATGTCAGCTGCTGCATCAGGGGATGGCACAAGGTCACTTGAGTGCTGCTCAAGTCAAAGCAGTCGTCCTGGAAACCACGCAAGAAGTTTTGTTTTCCATGACTCGGCAAGCGAGTTTGGCAGGATATTGGCAACCCCGTCAATATCGCAAGTTGCAAGTAGCTTTTTACCTGAGTTTGTGTCCTTTAGAAGTCAAGCAACTGATCAAGCAAAGCCAAAGCTTCTACGAAAAATGGCTGGAGATAGGCATAGGCAACATCGATCCCGACTTGGTACCCGTCCTCAAACCGTCCCCTTGCGAACTCGATCAATGTTCGGTGGATACTTTTCTCGACTTAACCGCCTTATTTACAGGTCGATACACCCTGTGGGATCTTGCTTTGAAGATGAAGCAACCCTTGACTAGGGTAGGGCGCTTGTTGCATCACTTCCGTCAACAAGGCGTGGTGGAACTGCAAGCGGTGTCAGATATAACGCCTCCCTTTCTATGTCACTTGAGGGATGACAAAATTGGCAAAAAGCAGTTTGCGATCGCTTGCATAGACGACTCTCCTTTAATCGGACGCTATCTCAAAGAAATTCTCCCCCCCGCTGGCTACCGACTGTTGTACGTTG
The DNA here is from genome assembly GCF_041929235.1 of Microseira sp. BLCC-F43. Lineage (NCBI taxonomy): Bacteria > Bacillati > Cyanobacteriota > Cyanophyceae > Aerosakkonematales > Aerosakkonemataceae > Microseira > Microseira sp. BLCC-F43. The sequence goes on along the minus strand of NZ_JBHFNP010000279.1, from coordinate 556 downwards.
AAGATCCAATTCAGGGGATCGGTCTCCTCGCTAAATACAAACCCGATTTAATATTGTTAGATTTAGTCATGCCCGATACCGACGGCTATAACGTTTGTAATTTTTTACGCCATAGTTCTATTTTCCGCAAAACTCCCATCATTATGCTCACCAGCTGGGACAATACTATTAACCGAGTCCGCGCCAAGCTTGTCGGTGTCAGCGATTTTTTAGCCAAACCTTTTACAGCCGAGCAACTGCTGCAATTGATTAAAAAGCATTTACCAGAAGATCAGCCAGACTAGCAGTTTGTTTGTAGTAAGGACTTTAGTCCTATCACCAAAGTTTCTACGTAGATCTCTAGTTGCCAAACCAAGGATTTTTCAGAGAAACTTTGGTGTTTGCGTAAGTCCCGTAGCAGTTTGTTTGTAGTAATGACTTTAGTCCTTGAAGCTTTACGATCAACGACTTTAGTCATCACTACTAACACTACTAACCAGTGAAGCATCGACTTCAGGACTGACGCAAGCGCGTTGCCAGAAACAAAGGTGAAGACCGTCGTTCGCGAAGCGTCGGG
>NZ_JBHFNP010000278.1:0-68830 GCF_041929235.1 Microseira sp. BLCC-F43 | reverse complement strand
TCGATTCTTTAACGCGCTTCAAGGCAAGTTGAAATTACTGCAACGAAGATTAAAGCACAAGAAAAAGGGTTCTAGTCATTGGCTGAAACTCCAGAAAAAGATAGCTAGAATTCATCAAAAAATTAACGATACCCGAAAAGATTGGCATTTCAAACTAGCCGATTATCTTTGCGACCAAGCGGGAGCGATATTTGTTGAAGAGATTAACTTTAAAGCTTGGGCAAAAGGGCTGTTTGTCAAACATACGCTTGATGCTGCTTACGGACAGTTTTTTAATATTTTGTCCTATGTTTGTTGGAAGCGAGATGTATTATTTTTAAAGGTCGATAAAGACTATACAAGTCAAATTTGCCCTAACTGCGGAACGCATACAGGTAAAAAAGACTTAAGTGAAAGAATTCATCGCTGCGATAACTGCGGTTATATAACCAACAGAGACGTGGCAGCAGCTCAAGTAATCAGAGATCGGGGAATCCTCGCTGTCGGACAGCCAGTGGGGTTGCAAATTGCTTCTCTTGGCGTACTGTCGGGGACGGGCATTCGTCTAGATAAGTGGCTGTGAGAGAAGAATCCTCGCCGTTCTACGGCGATGGAGTGTCAAATCAGTGGCGACCGATATCAGCGGACGCAAAAATGCAGAAGCAGCGCTGTGCGACAGGGAAGAAGAGTTACAGTTGGTGATGGAGGCAACCGAAGATGCAATCTGGGATTGGGATATTGTCAATCACACTTGCTTTTGGTCTATGGGAGTGTACCAGATGCTTGGTTTGTCGCCGACTGAGTTTGAGGAAAACGCTTGCGAGTCGATCTATCAACGAATACACCCAGAAGACCAACAGCGATTTGCTGAGTGCGTACAAAATCATCTAGAGTTTAACACCCCCTACGCCATCGAGGTGCGAATCCAACGAGGTGATGGCAGTTACGGTTGGTTTCTCTCCCAAGGTAAAGCCGTGCCCGCCAACACCGGACACCCGATTCCCATGGTGGGGTCGATGATCGATATTACAGCGCGCAAACAGACCGAGGAAAAACTGCGAAAAAGCGAAAATTTTCTCGCCGCCGCGCAAAGGATTGCCCATATTGGGAATTGGGAGTTTGATATTGCCAATCAAAAAATTACTTGGTCGCAAGAGCTATTTCGCATTTACGGTCTTGACCCCAAACAAGGGGAAAGCAGCTATGAAGAACTGATCGATCTGTATCATCGCGACGAAGGAGAAAAATTCCGGCGTTTGGTGAAAAGGGCGATCGCAACGGGAAAACCCTACGAAAGCGAACTCAAAATTGTGCTACCGGATAACTCAGTCCGATACATTGAAGCGAGAGTAGAAGCGGTTTTAGATGGGGAAGGACAAGTTAAAAGCTTGTTTGGCACCGTACAAGATATCAGCGGACGCAAAGTTGCCCTTGCAGCGTTGCGGGACAGCGAAGAAAGGTTCCGCCAGTTAGCAGAGCATATCCGAGAAATTTTTTACTTGCAAGATGTCATCGAGGGTCGGATGCTCTATATCAGTCCTGCTTACGAACAAGTCTGGGGACGACCTTGTGCCGAACTTTATGCCAACCTGAATGTCTGGATCGACAGCGTTGTCAGTGAGGATCGCGATCGCGTCAAAAAAGTGTTTTTAATTGATGAGTGGAACACCAGCCAAATCGAAGCAGAATACCGCATTCAACGTCCTGATGGCACGATTCGCCAGATCAGAGTGCGGGCATTTCCGGTTTACAATGACCGAGGAATTGTGTATCGTGTGGCTGGCATAGCCGAAGATATTACAGAGCGCAAGCATGGGGAAGCAGTAGAGCGACAATTAATCGAGTATTTGCGCCAGCAAGCAGAACTGCAACGACTTGTAGGAACCATCACCCAGCGCATCCGCCAGTCTTTAAATTTGGATGAAATTCTCAATACCACCGTGGCAGAAGTCAGACAATTTCTCCAAACCGACCGGGTAATTATTTATCGCTTTGAACCAGACTGGAGCGGTACTGTGGTTGTAGAATCTGTAGACCCGGTTTGGGTCAGCATATTGGGCAGAAGAATAAAAGATACCTGTCTGGGTGCGGCAGAATATATCGAACCTTACACAAAAGGTCGCGTTGGCGCGCTAACAGATATATACTCGGCGGGGATCGATCGCTGTTATGTCAATTTACTCCAAAGTTTCCAAGTCAAAGCAAACTTGGTTGTACCGATACTGCAAGGGGAAAGTTTGTGGGGTTTGCTGGTGGCGCAGCATTGTGCTAACCCGCGTCAGTGGCAAGTGCTAGAAATCGATTTACTTCAACAACTGGCGATGAGTGTGGGAATTGCGATTCAGCAGTCGGAACTTTATCAGCAACTGCAACGACAGGCGAGTCTGGATGGGTTAACCCAACTAGCCAACCGTCGCCGGTTTGACGAATATCTTAATATTGAGTGGCTGCGGCACAAACGCGAGCAACTACCGCTATCTTTGATTTTGTTTGATGCGGATTATTTCAAACTTTACAACGATACCTACGGTCATTTGGCAGGAGATGATTGCTTGCGGCAAATGGCAGTTGCGATCGCATCTGTTGGCAGGCGTCCGGCAGATTTAGTCGCTCACTACGGCGGGGAAGAATTTGCTGTTGTTCTACCCAATACCGACGCCAAGGGTGCGATGCACGTGGCAAGTACAATTCGGCAAGCAGTACGACAATTGGCAATTCCTCATAGCAGGTCGAGTGTGAGCGATCGCGTTACAGTCAGTCTGGGGGTTGCTAGCGTTGTGCCGACAAAAACATTATCGTCCCAAGATTTACTTAACGCCGCCGATCGAGCGCTTTATACTGCCAAACAACAAGGACGCGATCGCTATTGTCTATTTCCAGTTACTGGGGAGTGCAACTTTTAATATCGTGTCCGGCAAATAGCCCTTAATTAAAACTCTCCCCCTCTCCCCCTCTCCCCCTCCCCGCGTCAGTCCTCACTAAGGGTATTCCAGCGCACCGATATCTTCTGCGCCGTCCGTAAAATCTGCCCTGCTAAAATAGCCGCACCAAAACCATTATCAATATTTACCACCCCCACCCCACTAGCACAAGAGTTGAGCATTGTCAATAGGGGGGCGAGGCCGCCGAAACTAGCACCATAACCGATACTGGTGGGAACCGCAATTACCGGACAATCTGCCAAACCGGCAACGACGCTGGGTAGGGCGCCTTCCATTCCCGCAACGACGATTAACACGTTGGCAGAGGCAATCACGTGGCGGTTTGCCAGCAAGCGGTGAATTCCGGCAACCCCCACATCCCAGAGACGCTGTACCCGAAAACCGGATAACTCTGCCGTCACCGCCGCTTCTTCGGCGACGGGTAAATCCGCAGTCCCCGCCGAGAGGATACCGATATTGCCTGGGTACTGGGGTTCTAAGGCAGCGGGGACGGTAGCGCAAATGCGGGCAGTGGGGTAGTAGTAAAGTTGGGGTAATTTTTCCTGAACTTGGAGGTAGACATCCGGTTCAATTCGGGTTGCCATTACCACAGGATGACGCTGGCGCATCGTCTGAAAAATTTGAGCAATTTGATCGGGTGTTTTACCGGGACCCCAAATTGCTTCTGGGAATCCGGTACGCAAGGCGCGGTGATTGTCAATTTTGGCAAAATCGCCGACAGGTTCAATGGCGAAATGCTTGAGCTTTTCTAATGCCACATCTGGGGTAACTTTACCAGCGGCAACAGCTTCTAGGAGAGATTGGAGGGCTTGAGGTTGGGACATTCCTTTATTTTGTCACTTTGGAGTGCAATCGCTGTTTTTCCTGCTATATTTTTTCACTGGCTTGAGCTGGGATTACACTGGGAAAAAATGGCATCTTAATTCCCATGACTGTACAACCGATCTCGCGTTACGTCACGCGGAACCCAGAAATTTTACAAGGCGAACCGATTATTGCAGGGACGAGAACCTCGGTTCGTGCCATCGTCGGGTTGTGGCGTTTAGCTGTATCTGCGGCAGAAATCCCGACGCACTTACCCCATCTGACATTGGCTCAAGTTTTCGATGCACTGAGCTTTTATTTGGACAATCAGGAAGAAATTAATACCTATATTGAACGCAATCGGATTCCTGAAGACTTGGTGCATCCGTCCGTTGCAGCAATTTGTTAGGCTTCGCTTTCCCATAATATTTCTGTTAGTATCCCATCCAAATCGCGGCTAAAATTCCATGTTTCGGGAAACTCGGTTTCGGGATATTCTTCCCGCACTTCCTCAAGCGCTTCTTGATAAACCTCATCAAATTCTGCCAGCAAACGATTCCCTAAGCTGGGAGACTTTTTCAGCAGGCGCTTCAGATCGTTGCGCTGTGTACGAATCGTGACTTGCCAATCTCGAAAAAAATCGGGCAGAAGCACGTAGCACCGTTTAAGAATGTGAGCTAAAATCGTTTTCAGACGGCTTTCTACCTCGTGCTTTTGCGAGATTCCCAAAGCTTCAATCTCCTCAACCAAATTGTCCCAATCCAAATTCTCAACGTCCCGCGCTTTTAACCGCGCTATTGTATCTTCGATCCATAATGCAAAATCCCGTTCGTATAGCGGTGCTTGAGTAGTCTTCGATACCATTACTTTTTCACCAATTCTTGTACGCTAATTGGTAATAGGTAATAGGTAATTGGTCTTTCCTATTACCTATTACCCATTACCCATTACCCAATCTATTTCGTTACTTGCAATTCATACAAGTTCCAGAATGCGCCGCCGAGGGCGGAGTATCTCACGCCTTGGATGCGATCGCTTACCGCCTGCAAGTCCAATCGTTCCACCAGGTGTATAAACGGCAACTGTTCGGCAGCAATGCGCTGATATTGGTGATAAATTTCTATCCGTTTTTTCTCATCTAATTCTTGCGCCCCTTGCTTATAAAGACGGTCAATTTCTTTTTCCCAGTCAGAAACTTCCCAGCCAATTAAAGGTTGAGAACCGGGTTGTGGTCCCTGATTAAATGCGTGAGAAGATCCCTTAACTGACCAAATATTGCTAGCACTGTGAGGATCGATTCCGCCGCCACCAAATCCGCCCAGATAACAATGCCAATCCTGGGTTTCTTTCAGTTTTTGTAGATAAGCGTTGAAGCTGAGAATTTGCAAATCAACTTGCATCCCAATCTTCGCCAGATCGCGCTTAATTTGGGCAGCCATATCGCCCCTGGTTTTCCTTTCCGAATTCGTTAACAGCGTGAATCGAACTGGGTTGCCATCTTTATCTAATAGCTGATTCTCCGAATTATATTTAAATCCAGCTTGTAACAGCAATTGCTTTGATTTCTCCTGGTCGTAATTGTATACTCTTAACCCTTTTTCTGGCGGCAGGAAGAAGGGAGTTTTGACGTAAACAAACGAATTTTGCAATTCTCCCAGTCCCCGAAACACATTGACTTTCATTGTTTCGCGGTCAATTGCATAAGCAACTGCTTGCCTAAATTCTTTGGTATTGAACCAGCGAGACTTGATTGGATCTACTAAAGGCTGTCCTTTAGCATTTTTGGCTTTATTCAGATTGAAAGCAATAAAAGTTGTACTCGTATCTGGCCCACCATTATATATTTTAAAACCCGCTCGCTTTTCCTCGCGCTTCAATAACTGAAAAGCCTCTGGAGCCACTTCTAAATTATCTAACTGTCCCGCACGAAAACTGACTACCTGGTTATCGGTCGATTCAATAATTTGCCAAACAATTCGCTCGATATAAGGTTGAGGATTGCCTTGAGCATCCTGGCGCCAATAATATGGATTGCGACGGAATATGACTCGCTGACTGGGGGTGTAACTTTCCATCACATAGTAGCCATTCCCGACAACTTCTTTCGGGTCGCTTCCAGTTCCCCAAGTTGAAATAAATTTGGGATTACCATTATTATCGATGCTGCGGGCGGCGTCTTTTAAAGCATGAGCTGGCATAATGGGAATGCCACCTACATATCTCAAAAAAGGTGCAAAAGGTTCGGGTACGGTAAATTCAATTCTGCGGTTGTCTATTTTTTTGACGCTGGGTAAAGCACCACTTTCGCCAATTGCCAAAACATCTCTTACCGAAGTGGGAATTTTGGTGTTAAAGTAAATTTCGTTGTAAGTAAAGATGACATCATCAGCAGTCATTGGCTGACCATCTGACCACTTTAGCCCTTCACGCAGGGTAACGACTATGCGCTTTTTATCTTCTGAAACTTCCCAAGATTCGGCTAAATTGGGTTCGAGTTTGGAGGTGAAGGGATTTTCGGTAAATAAACCATCGTAAATAAAGCCAAAAACGCTGTAGGCAGATTCATTGAGTGCGTAGTTAAAAGTAGAAGGTTCGCTGAGGGATGCAACAACAATTTGCGGTACTTTAGCCGCTTCTGCTTTAAACTGGGATGGGTTGCACGATGTGAGAGCAACAGCGCACACTCCCGCCACCATCACCGCCATCCAACGTCGCCAAGTTTTGCCAACAATAGTTACAATTTTCATAATTTTTACTGTACCGACATTTACTGCGATTGTAGCCAACCCAGGAAATCCCCGGTGCGGCTGAAATAATTTTCTACACCAGCATTCCGCAAAGCTTCTCGCACTTCCAACGTGCCAAAGTCTTTGGTATTGCTGCTGAGAAATACTTTAACTTCAGATGGATGCAACCCTGCGTGACCCAGAATGCAATGTAAAATTAAGTTATCTGTCCGGTCATCAATCAAAACTCTATCCAAACTTTCCTGAAGTATACCAGCCGTTAATGCAATCAAATCTGCCTTGCTTGCTATTTGCTTAAGTGCTTGAGTTAGCCGCAACTCAGTATCATCCATTAAACTTTCATTTTCATCACGAGCTTGGCTTAAGAGTAAGTTAAGAGCTTGAGCATGAGGTGAAACAAGGTTTCGTTTTGACTCATTAATTTGAATGTCCAGTTCTTGGTTAAAACGTTTGCGAGCTTTTTTATCTTGTTCTAAAGCCGCTAAAGCCTCCAGACAGCAAATACTGGGTATTGCTATCTGAACTGATGGCGGCGGATTTTGTAGCAAAGTATCGGCTTGAGGGTCGCGTCCTGTGGCAATACTCATCAGAAAGTTTGTTTCAATGTAGAATATCAAGCCGTATCTCCACATCAGATTGTGTTGAACCATCTTTGAGCAACGGCAATAAACCAATTGCTTCGATTAGCTCTAAAGCTGGGGGTGTTTCCGACTTCCAATGATATACCAAATCATCTATCCAAGATTTAGTCATTCCTACTAGATAAGAAGCACTCAAAGAAGAACGTGACTTCTGCTTGCTCTCAATATCCGGGGCATAGCGACTTAGCACATCAATTACTTTAAGCGTACAAATTGGTTCTGCTACATTATCGCTGTACCAAGCAAAAATCAGGATGTCTTCTTTATCCAGCAGGATCATAAAAGGAATTACACCTCTGGCTGCTTTGAAGTAACCAACATATTCGGTGATAAACAGCGGTCTTAACTTCTGTCCGTGGGCTTGAATTAACACAACAATTCTTTCTTCTGCGTCGAGGGCGACGCCATGAGCATAAATTCGCAGTGCTTCTTCCCATTTTCTGGTTTTTATCGACTTAGTTTCCCCATTTTCTGGTGATGGGGAATGTAGAACGATACGAAATATCGTTCTTTGGTATCTTTCAATTAAGGATTCAGTCATTTTGAATGCCCGGATTAAGGATTAAACTTTATTCCTTTTTTTCTAGCAAGACTACGGCGTAGGCGGCTATTCCTTCTTCTTGTCCAACGGCGTCTAATTTTTCGTTGGTAGTTGCTTTAACGCCGATTTGGTCTGGTTCTAAGTTTAAAACCCTGGCGAGGCGCGATCGCATCTCCCCTATATGCGGTTTCAGTTTCGGACGTTCCGCCACCACGACGGAATCAATATTACTCACTCGCCAACCTTTCTCCTGCACTAACCCATATACCTGCTTTAACAACTCTAGGCTATCCGCCCCCGCCCATTTTGGCTCTGTTGGAGGAAAATAATGTCCGATATCGCCCAAACTCAACGCCCCCAGCATCGCATCCATGATGGCGTGAGTTAAGACATCGGCGTCGCTATGTCCCAACAGTCCCATTTCGTGGGGAATATTCACCCCGCCTAAAATTAAAGGACGACCCGTAACCAATCTGTGAATATCGTAGCCGTTGCCAATTCTGAGAGACATAGTGGTTGTAAAATCCTGAATCTTGCCCTTCCGTATTTTACGAGCGATCGCTCTCCCTTGGCTGGCTTCTGCCAATAGTTTTGTAGGGTGCGTTAAGCGGAAAGCTAACGCACCCTACTTAATCGCAAAGATTAGGGTTCAAACCAATTACCAATTACCCATTACCAATTACCCATTATGCAATTGGCATCAAACTCGCGTACTCGGTCAACATTTCATCGTAAGTTAAACTTTCGGTTTCAACTTGAGGAGTCCAAAGCAATTCAAACTTAGACAAATATTCCGGAGGAGTAGCGGCAATTCGCTCCAGCGCTTGCTTTAACTCATTGGTAGAATAGACATTACCAAACAGAGGGCGATCGTCTTCGGTTCCAATTAACAGCGTCACCACAATATACGAACCAGGTTCGCTATCTGAATTTGAATCATGCTGATTTTGACGAACTTTACCATTGACATTTGTGAGAGTTTCGCCGCTAAACTTACCCCGTTCTTCAATCGAAAACTTGTTAAAAATTGCCTCAGCTTCGTCGCGACTGCGGACGGTTTTGGAAGTTGCCGATACGTGAGTCCAGTTTTCTGGTGTTCTCAACAGTGCCAAAGCCGATTCTTGCAATAATTCGGATAAGCCTTCTGGAGTGTCAGTAGCGATATTTAAACTCAATTGTGAAAGCTGAGTTTGAATCGAACGTGCTTGCGCCAGCAATCCGACTTGGATTTTACTGATGGTGACGATATTGTTATCAAGTTCGCGATTGCCGGTATTGATATAAGTCTCAGTTGTACCGGCACTGATAGCTTTCTGCTTAGATATGGCAATGGCGTAAGCGATCGCAGCCACGAGAATTGCTAAAATGATGACCAAAACAATCAGAGAAATCGGGGAATAATAGTAGCCGCCATAGCTATATCTTGGCCCAACATAGATAGTTGTGCCTCCAGATGAGTAACCCCCACCACCATAATTGGAATCCGAACCACTACTGCGACTGGGAGAACTCCTCGAACGGGAAGGTGCAGATCTAAACGAACCGCCGCCGCTGCGTCCTCCTCCCCTTCTCGCTTGTGCTTGGGTACCGATGTTTAGCGTTAGTTGATTGGTAGTCGGCGTTAATTGTATATCTACCGCGTTGACCAAGAGAAACGAAACAGCGGCAGCACATAAAAGCTGTAACTTTGACTTGGGTTTCATGAGGATTATTTGGCGACTTTGCTATGATTTCCTTCTTTATTCTTGCCGCTTGATCCATCCAATTACCCAAATCTTGCAAGAAAGTTAACAATAATCTCAGAATCCCGGTTTCTCTAGTTAGGATTGATTCATTAGAGAAACCAAAGATACTTAGCTTTTCTTTCCCTAGTCCCTAGTCCCTAGTCCCTAGCTATACTCGCCGCCTGTTTCCCGCAACCATTTTTCATACAAATCGGGACGCCTTGCTTTTGTTCGTTCGATTTGCTGCTGGAATCGCCACCGGGCAATCTCGCCGTGGTTCCCCGACAGCAAGACATCGGGAACTCGTAACCCGCGAAACTCTGGGGGACGGGTGTACTGGGGATAGTCCAACAGTGTCGCCTCGAAACTCTCTGCTTTGAGAGATTCTTCCTTACCAACGGTACCCGGACGCAATCTCACAACCCCGTTAATCAGTGCTAGTGCGGGAATTTCGCCGCAAGTTAGGACAAAATCGCCTAAAGATACCTCGCGGGTGACTAAATCCAGCACTCGCTCATCTACGCCTTCGTAATGTCCGCAAATCACCACCAGTTGGTCGTAATTGGTGGCTAATTCTTTGAGTAGACCTTGATTCAGGGTTTGACCTTGGGGCGTCATCAGGATAACGTCGCGTCTGGGTAAGACGGGTAGCGACTCTATGGCAGCAAAAATAGGTTCTGGTTTCATCAGCATCCCGACGCCGCCGCCGTAGGGTTCGTCATCTACGCGGCGATGCTTATCTGTAGCAAAATCTCTGGGATTGACTAGATTAACTTGAGCTATCTGTTTTTCGAGAGCTTTTCCCAGTAACCCCGAACTCAGGGGAGAGGCGAAAAAATCTGGAAATAGAGTTATAACATCAAATCGCACGGGCTTTTAGTTGAAATTGAGTTGGCAAATCTTGAGAAAAACTAAAACATTCCTGATGTTAACAGGGATGGGTCAAATCGTTTAACACTCACGACTCTAGAGAGACGGTGATTCTTGGTGCAATGACTCACCGTTACAAGACAGGTTTAGACCAATCGCCCAAAAGGCTAATCTCCTAGAGCGTAAAATACTCTTTAGTGATTGCTTTCGTCTCGCGGGCTCGCTCCTACTCTTTTGACACGGGGTTTTCGCGGTAGACTCTATAATTAACCTTGCACCAAATTTTGTGCCCGTCGCTGGATAGAGATTATGCCCAAAGAGAGATGGAAACGCCATTAATAATTGCTTCATGAGATATCTAATAAGCTAAAATTATGTGTTAACCGTCACGCTCATAAGCCAAAACCCAGCCCCGCTTGTAAGGGGGGTCCAGGGGGGATCGCCACCAGAGAGAAGCAACACAATGCAACAGTTAGAATTGCAAGCCTTGGAAACCAGAAAACCCCAATCGACCAAAACCGCCATCATGGTGATTGGCGGCGCTGAAGATAAAGTTCACGGACGGGAGATCTTGCACACTTTTTTTTACCGTGCCGGATCGACTGATGCTCAAATCGCGATTATACCATCGGCAAGTCGAGAACCCGCGATAATTGGCGAACGGTATCGCGGCATCTTTAATGAGATGGGTGCTAAGCGAATTGAAGTGCTGGATATACGCGATCGCGATCAGTGCGAAGATGCGGCAATCCACGAATACCTAGAGGTGTGTACGGGGGTATTCCTCACCGGCGGCGATCAACTGCGCCTGTGCGGACTGCTTGCGGATACCGTATTGATGGAAAAATTGCGCCTGCGCGTCCAGATGGGTCAAATTACCCTGGCGGGAACCAGCGCCGGGGCAGCCGTCATGGGTCACCATATGATAGCAGGGGGCGGTAGCGGCGAATGTCCCAACCGTTCTTTAGTCGATATGGCAACGGGGCTTGGTATTATACCAGAAGTGGTGGTAGATCAGCACTTTCACAACCGCAACCGCATGGCGAGATTGATGAGCGCGATCGCCGCCCATCCGGACCGTCTGGGTATCGGCATCGATGAAGATACCTGTGCCTTGTTCGAGCAAGATGGTATCCTGCAAGTGGTGGGCAAAGGGACGGTAACCATCGTCGATCCGGGGGAAGTGTCCTACACCAACCAGCCTTTGATCGGCGCCACCGACCCGATTAGCATTCACAATTTACGAGTACATATTCTCAGCTATGGTCAGCGCTACGACCTGCACCAGCGTGCAATTATTCCTACAGGCTGAAGCAGATTGCGCTCCCCGACACAAATATAGTGAGATAGCATAGGAGGTTTGAGAGCGCTAGATGTTGGCCTTCTATGGTTTTCTCGATAGAGTATTTTTGCCATGCGCTGCCACGAGTCTTGCGTTTTTAAACCCCAATTTCACCGGAAAAATGTTCGTAATGAACAGTTTTATGAGGATGCCAGGTGTAAATATATAGGGTTCTCCTCAATCCTTGCTTGTCGCCAACAGATCCCCGGACTATTACTATGAAAATTCTGAAAATCCAGACGTTACGCGGTCCTAACTATTGGAGTATTCGACGCCACAAACTGGTGGTCATGCGTCTTGATTTGGAGGATTTGGCAGACAAGCCATCAGATCGCATCCCCGGCTTTTACGAAGGCTTGCTGCGGGTGCTACCCTCTTTGGAAGATCATTTCTGCGCCCCTGGGTGTCGGGGCGGTTTCCTTCAGCGAGTGCGGGAGGGAACTTATATGGGGCACATTGTGGAACATGTCGCCCTCGAACTGCAAACCCTCGCAGGTATGAATGTAGGCTTCGGACGCACGCGGGAAACCGCTACCTCAGGCATTTACCAAGTGGTAATCGAGTACCTGGAGGAACAAGCAGGGCGCTATGCAGCCCGGGCAGCGGTGCGGTTGTGCCAGAGTATCGTCAATACCGGCAGCTATCCTGAAGCAGAATTAGCCCAAGATTTGCAAGACCTCAAGGAAATGTGTTCGGATTCAGCCTTGGGTCCTTCAACAGAAACTATTGTTAAAGAAGCAGAAGCGCGGGGAATTCCCTGGCGCTATTTAAATGCCCGCGCCTTGGTGCAATTCGGCTATGGAATTTACAGCAAGCGCATCCAGGCTACTTTGAGCGAGTATACCGGGATTTTGGGCGTCGAGTTGGCTTGCGATAAAGAAAGCACGAAACAAGTTTTGCGCGATGGGGGAGTGCCAGTACCGCGCGGCACGGTTGTATATTACCTGGATGATTTGCCAGATGCGATCGCAGATATCGGCGGCTACCCCATCGTGATCAAACCCCTCGACGGTCACCACGGCAAGGGCATCACCCTCAACATCAATTCTTGGGAACAAGCAGAAGCTGCCTACGACGCTGCTAAAGGCGAATCCAAAGGCGTCATTGTAGAACGCTACTACACCGGACGCGACCACCGAGTACTCGTAGTAAATGGCAAGGTCGTCGCCGTCGCGGAACGAGTCCCCGCCCACGTCGTCGGCAATGGCAAATTAACCATATCAGAATTAATTGAAGAAACCAATCGCGACCCCAGGCGCGGCACGGGACACGAAAACGTCCTGACAAAAATCGAACTCGACCGCACTTCCTGGGATCTATTAAAAGAACAAGAATATACCCTCGATACAGTGCTGGAATCGGGTGAAATTTGTTACTTGAAAGCCACCGCAAACCTCAGTACCGGAGGCATCGCCGTAGACCGCACCGACGATATCCATCCGGAAAATATCTGGATCGCCCAACGAGTTGCCAAAATCATCGGACTTGACATTGCAGGCATTGATGTGGTAACGGCGGATATCAGCCAACCCTTGCGCGAAACCGGAGGCGTCATCGTTGAAGTCAACGCCGCCCCTGGATTCCGGATGCACGTTTCTCCCAGCGAAGGGCTACCCCGCAACGTCGCCGCCCCAGTTCTGGATATGTTATTCCCCCCCGGAACCCCCAGTCGCATTCCGATTTTGGCGGTAACGGGGACGAATGGTAAAACTACCACTACCCGATTGCTGGCGCATATTTACAAGCAAACCGGGTTAACCGTTGGCTACACCACCACCGACGGCACTTATATCGGCGATTATTTAGTCGAAAAAGGCGATAATACTGGCCCCCAAAGCGCCCAAATGCTACTGCACGACCCCACTGTAGAAGTAGCAGTCCTGGAAGCAGCGCGGGGCGGTATCCTGCGGTCGGGGTTGGGTTTTGATGCCTCGGACGTAGGGGTGGTTTTGAACGTGGCGGCAGATCACCTGGGAATTGGCGATATCGATACCCTAGATCAATTAGCCAATCTCAAGAGTGTGGTAGCGGAAGCAGTTCTACCCAAAGGCTACGCCGTCCTCAACGCCGATGACCCCTTAGTCGTGGAAATGGCAAAGCGGACAAAGGCGCAAATCGCTTACTTTTCCATGAACCCAGAAAATGAAATCGTTAAAGCTCATACCCAGCAAAGCGGCGTCGCGGCAGTGTATGAAAACGGCTATTTGTCGATATTAAAGGGCGATTGGACGCTGCGAATCGAACAAGCAATCAACGTACCCCTGACAATGGGAGGCAAAGCGCCGTTTATGATTGCCAATGCCTTGGCGGCTTCCTTGGCGGCGTTTGTCCAAGGCGTCGGAATAGATTATATCCGCAAGGGCTTGACAACATTCCGCGCTTCTGCTAGCCAAACGCCGGGACGGATGAATTTGTTTAATTTAGGCAACTATCACGCTTTGGTGGATTATGCCCACAATCCGGCGAGTTACGAGGCTTTGGGCAATTTTATCCGGAATTGGCCAGGGGAAAGGATTGGCGTGGTAGGTGGACCAGGAGATCGCCGCGATGAAGATTTTGTCACGTTGGGTAAACTTTCGGCAAATATCTTCGACCGGATTATTGTCAAGGAAGATGACGATACCAGGGGACGCGATCGCGGTGCAGCAGCTGAGTTAATTATCCAAGGAATTGGGCAAGCGAAGCCAGATTGTCGCTACGAATCGATTCTAGATGAAACGACGGCGATTAATACAGCTTTAGATAGCGCCACTCCCAATAGTTTGGTGGTGATTTTACCCGAAACCGTATCTCGCGCCATTAAATTAATCGAAGCGCGTCGTCCCATTCCAGAACAAGTACAGCAAGTCAATGGGGTGGAAGTTACTAACAGTGTAAAATCTTCGCTGGCTAATCAGATTTAAGCGATTTAGAAGCTTGGAGGATAGGGGAGGTATTAGCCTCCCCTATTTTGTTTTGGGGGTAAATTATTTGTAGTTGAATTCTGCTAGGACTTACGCAAAGAAACCCGGTTTCTCAGAGAGGTTGCTTTTCTCGTCGTGCGTAAGTCCTGTCTGCGTTATCGACGACAGCAACGATAATGAAGGTAGACAATGCCCATCCTACAACTAATTGAGGATAACAAGGATGCAAAGTATTAAACTGCAAAGTAGCCTCAATGTGAGTAAAGCTGTTTTGACAGCTGTTGAAAGCTGGCGCGTTCGTTGAGATGTGGAAAAGGCTTGTTAGGAACAGATACACCCAGGAAGCGACACAATGGTTCCCAACCCTCTTTCACTTGGTAAACTAACAGCCGATCTGGTGGAACAAAACGCTTTACCTCTTCAATGTGTTGATTGAAAATCGCTTTAGCGTATTGCTTATCCTCAAATTTCCCTTGAAAATCCTTCAGCCAAACATCTTGATCCACCATGCGGAAGATGCGAACTAGACTCCGCATCCTTGGAGAAAATGGGAGCGATAAGGCCATCTTTAACTTCTGCCAACCTTTTGGCGCTGCTTGATAGATGGTGTTCAAGGTACTCTCATACCAACTATCCACATCTCGAATATTCAATAGAACTTTAGCATCAGGATAGTGCTGCATCAGTTGACGATAGTAACGATAACCTGGGTAATCTACTATTGCTTGGTAGCCATCAAACAAAGCATCCCAGTTGACAGGTTTTCCATTACTGGCATCCTCCCAAAACGTTACATCAGAGGGGTGTCTCATGAATTCTACCATGTGGTAGCACTTACAAAAGCCCAGTTCTTCTAAAGCGGTTTTGAGAGATAGCGTTCCCGTTCGTGCGAAACCTGCAGCAATAACCTTAATTGCCATAAATTCCCCCATATTTTGCTTCCATTAAACGCCAAAGTCCACGGCAGCATGTCAGGTTTGCCATTAGCTCTTCTGTGTAGGTTGGGTTGAACGTAAGTGAAACCCAACAAGCCTTGCTAAAGTTGGGTTTCGTACACTGGGCCCAACCTACAAAGTTGACATGCTCCCAAAGCCCACTAACTTAAGTATAGATAAATAACTCAAGTTGCTAGTTAACTCAAGTTGTTAGTTATCTCATGCATAGCAGCTAATGGCTAATGGCGAGATTGGTAAAAATCCAAGATTAGCAATTAGCAATTAGCAACGCCCTTGTTTATAACTAGCAACTTGCGTTAGTTATAAGGTTGAGGCCATTCGTGACAGAGGGGAAAGGCAATCGTTGATTGGCTTTCCCCTCTCCCCGACCCGGTGAGATTCTCATTATCATTCCCGATTAATTTGAGTATATTCGCTCATTGACATTCATTCCACTTTCTTAACCTGTCACGAATCGACTTGCATGAACTACGTTCGCAACCAAGGATGAAAATCCATCTCACCTGCTATTTTCAAGACAGGTCTAATCTTTAGTTTTTACTTCTTCCGCTGGTGCATCTTTCTCTGTTTCCGGGTTATTCATCTCTTCTTTAAAACCCCGTAAAGTTTTAGCCAAGGCGCGTCCCATTTCTGGAATTTTCTTAGGGCCAAAAATTAGAAGTGCTACTACGGCAATAATTCCCATTTCCGGCAATCCTAATCCAAACATATCAGTCTCCTTTTATCTATTTTTAGGGTAACTTTCAACAAATAAACCCGGTTTCTATGAGAAACCGGGTTTCTCTACTACTCGCTTCGTGTCAAAGGCAATCCTAACCAATCGCTGAGTTCACCCGCTAACCATTCGAGTTCCTCTTCATTCGCCATTGCAGCGCCAAATTCGCATTTTTGTGACCCTGCCCAGATGACAATTTTACGATGGTTAGAGTCACGCTCAATATACTCAATTTTAGTAATCTCACGCCGTCGCGCGGGTCGAAACAGATTGCGCTTCAATCCAAACAGTTCGTAAGTTTTAGAAATATATCGCCAGTCGATCCGCAACCGATAGCGTCCAAATAAGGCAAATAAAATCCTCTCTCCCATTATACCCAAAGGGACTAAATAAGGTAAAAATAGCAAGGCTGACATCAGATTAGCGGGATGCCCAAAGTTTAAAATTAGCCAAAATATTAAGCTAATCGATCCAAAAGACATTGCAGCAACTGGCAAGTTAAATCCCGATGGTGGGGTGATAATTTCTATAGAGTATTCATCTTTTTTCAGCAAGAATTGGCTGCTAGCTGGTTGTGCAACGGCTAAATACCCAATATCCGTTGAAGACTCGTTTTCTAAAGCTTCGAGTGCCTCCCTAGCCGAGGTGAATCGCCGATCTAAACTGGGGTGTGTCATCCGCCTTAACCAGCGGCTAAAACTCTGGCTAAGATTAGCCATTTTCTCAAATTGAATTCGCAATTCTTCCTGCGGTAAATCCGCTGGATGCGTCCCCGTTACCAAGTAAATTAATGTCGCCCCTAAACTATAAAGATCGGAAGCGGGAACTGCACGTCCGCCAAATTGTTCGGGTGGCATATATCCATAAGTTCCTACTACGGTAATTGTCCCGCCTTGTTTGGCTGCAAGGGTTTGCACCGAACCAAAATCTACTAAATAAACTTGCCCGACACTATGGGCAGAACGGTTGGTTAATAAAATATTGCTGGGTTTGATATCGCGGTGAATCACCGCAGGTTGACGGTTGTGCAAATCAATTAAGATTTGTAACAAAGCTTTGGCAATTTCCCCGACTTCTGCTTGAGTGAAAGTTCGTCCGCTTTTGAGATGTTCTTCTAAGGATTTGGCTTGAATGTAACTTTGTACGAGGGCAAATCCTTTACCCTGGGGCAAGTCAATTTCAAAATGGTTGAGATACCGAGGAATCGCTGGATGGGATAATGCTTGTAAGATCGATGCTTCTCGTTCAAACAACTTGAGGTCGTCCCATGCAAAATCGCTGCCAAAAGACAGTAACTTGATGACGACTAATTCTTGGGTTTGGCGATCGCGCGCCAGCAGCGTCCGTCTTCCGGATTTTTTTCCAAGCTGCCGGATAATATCGTAGCGATCTCCCAGGGTGGATAGCCTATCGTCCAATAGCCGATCGAACATTATCTTGCTTCCCTCGCCCTCTATATTCGTTTATTCTGAATTAAGCTGGGCGCTACGCCCCGATTGTTGCAATTTTTAAACAAAAAAATGATACAAAGCCCCAACGCTTCTCTGCGCGAACAACAACACCCCCTGATTCGTCAACTGGCTGACTGTATCGAGTCCACTTGGTCACAATACCTTGACCTTTCACCTTACCACTTGCCAGAAGATTTGGGATATGTGGAAGGACGCCTGGAAGGGGAAAAACTGACGATCGAAAACCGCTGCTATCAAACGCCCCAGTTTCGCAAAATGCACCTGGAACTGGCAAAAGTCGGGTCAATGCTCGATATTTTGCACTGCGTCATGTTTCCCCGCCCCGAATACCCGTTACCGATGTTTGGCTGCGATTTAGTCGGCGCTAAAGGACAAATTAGCGCTGCAATCGCCGATCTCTCTCCCACTAACCCAGATCTCACTTTACCCGATCGTTACCGATCCGCCCTCGCCGCTACCCCCACCCCACACTTCTCCCAACCCCGCGATCTTCCCCCTTGGGGCGATATCTTTTCCGAATTTTGCATCTTTATTCGACCGGGTAGCCCAGAGGAAGAAGCACAGTTTCTCGCTCGTGTCAAGTGTTTTTTGGAAATTCACTGCCAGACAGCGATCGCATCCCAACCAGTACCCAGGGAACAGCGGGTGCAAATTCTTGCCGGACAGCGCAACTATTGCACCAAACAGCAGCAAAATGACAAAACCCGCCGCGTCCTAGAAAAAGCCTTTGGCACTGACTGGGCAGAACGCTACATGACTACAGTGCTATTTGATTATGTGTATTGACACTCCTCGACCTAAAGGTACGAGGATTCTGTAATCAACGTCAGAGTTTGCTCTAGCAGGTTTTCACCAACTAGCGGAGTGACTCCAACTCCTACAGCGTTACTTCGGGGATGCCCTCCCCTAGCTTGCAGAGCAAGATTTAAAATATTTAGCGCAGCGTTTTCGTCTCTATTAAGCTTACACCCGCACTTACAGATGTGAGTGCGAACTGATAGAGACTTCTTCACAATTGCACCACAATTACTGCACTTTTGGCTGGTGTATTGTGGGCTAACTGCAACAGCAATGCGCTCAAATTTGCAAGCATTATACTCAAGCCACTGTCTAAATTGCGTCCAGCTAGCGTCGTTAATTGACTTAGCCAAACAATGGTTTTTGACCATATTGCGAACAACTAAATCTTCGTAGGCTACTAAGTCGTTAGACTTGCATACGTTTCTCGCCAGTCTTTTGGCGTGTTCGTTCCGTTGCCTACTTACTTTTAGGTGCTTCTTGGCAAATGCTTTCCGTGCCTTGCGGCGTCCGTTTTTGCCTTTTTCCTTCTTGTAGATCCGGCGTTGGGCGTGCTTAATTTTAGCTTCGGCTTTCCTTAGAAATCGCGGGTTTTCCTCCTGATATCCATTGGAGTCGGTGTAGAAATACTCCAGACCTACATCCAGCCCGATGACATTTCCCATTGGTTCTAGTTGCTCTTTTACCTCAACGTTGATGGCAAATTGGCAATAAAAACCATCGGCACGACGTACCAATCTTACCCGCTTAATTGACTTAATTGGGTAAGTATGAATATCCCAAGTTCCAAGTAGCTTCAGTTCGCCGATCCCTTTTTTGTCAGTAAAGGTAATGCGGCGACAGGTTGGGTGTAGCTTCCATCCAGAAGTTTTGTACTCAACTGAGCGGTTGTCTTTCTGGAAACGCGGATAGCCTTTTTTGCCTGGTTTTTTAGACTTGCAGTTATTGTAAAACCTGGAAATCGCAGACCATCCACGTTCAGCAGATGCTTGACCTGCATGTACGTTCAAGGCTTGAACAAAGGAGAATTCGTTGCGTAGTTCTGTGACATAGTTACAAAGACGAGCATAATTAATCTTGGCTTCTCTAGGAGCGTCCATCCAATAACGAATGCACTTGTTGCGGACAAATTGTACTGTCCGGATGGCTTCTTCGATTGCCCGATATTGACTTGGCTTGCCTTTGACTTTGTACTCTAGAACTAACATATCGACCTGGATTTGCTCTGTTTTTAGTCTACATGATTGGCGTACAAATAACCCGCTAGTTTATGGCATTTTTAACAATTGAATTGCGAATGCCTGAAAATCAAAGGGACTAAGCTGCTACTAAGTTTTCTGAGCTGAACAATTAAAGCCGCCCTATAAGGGCGGGGCTTGTATCCCATTAATTTTGGTCAATGTAGCCCGGTTCAGCTGGAAATTGCCAAGAAGTTGAACGCTTGAAATGGGTACTGCATCGCTTGCACAAACTTTTCGTAACTTAGCCGCTCCCCACCCAAAAGCCAGTCCTTGACTAGGAACACTGCGTACCCATGCCTATCTACCAAAAAGTAGTAGATGTCTTTGGGGTGGATTTGAAATGCCTGCAATCCAGTTTTGGTACACTCGAACAGTATCGCTGGACGACAACGTTTTAACAGTTCTTCTCCCCCCTGAAGTACAGCAAGTTCGCCCCCTTCCACATCAACCTTGATAAAACCAATCGGGCGGTCGAGTGGCACTAGGTCGTCAAGCCGCTCGCATTTAACCACGATCCGCTCCACTTTCTCCGTACCGGAGTCATGGAACCGCAGTCCGCTAAAGCCAGACCGCGCGGGCTGTACGAAAAACTCTGCTTCGCCGGACTGATCGCTCAGAGCTAATTGCATCACCTCGACGTCAGCAAACTTGCGCTTGAGCCAATTTGCCTTGTAAGGAACCGGCTCGATGGCTATGTGGCGACCTCGCGGCGATAGCCGTTTCATCTGTTGCACCACAGATCCCAGGTGACATCCAATATCGATGCAATTCATAGAGTCCTTGATGATTCGCTCGATCGCCAGATCGATTCGCGACGACTCTGCGTGCATCTCCCGCAGCTCTGGATGCTTCAATTTGTGCGATATTTTGGTCAACTCGCGCCAGCGACGGGCTGGTGACTCGAATGGCGTACCAATTAGTTGGTGAGCTATGTAATCCTTTAGCATGATCTTTTATAGTACTCACTCGGCTGGTCAGCTTTATTTTGACAAATTACTGGCTCGCACAAACATTGACAACAATTTGTCACGTGCTACTATATTGATTAACCAATCAATCAAAGAACAAGATTAAACCATGCCTGCCCACGACCAGGTAGAGTTCGAGCGGCGGCGGCAGCAAATTATAGACGGTGCATTGGAAGTCTTTGCGAGCTTTGGCTTTGAAAAGGCAACTAATAAAGACATCGCCCAAGCTGCCAATATTGGCTCACCTGGACTGATCTACCACTACTTTAAAGACAAAAGCGACCTATTCCAGCAGGTATTAGAACAGCGCGTTCCCCTGCTGCAACTGCTGGCTCACAGCGGTGACGAGATTTTAACCAAACCACCGCAAGAGGTGCTAACCACCTTCGCTGGCGCCTTCCTGAAAACCTTGGAAAACCCGACCGCCGTCGCCATGTTTAAGCTGGTGATGAGCGAAGCATTCCGACAACCGAAAGTTGCCGAAGTGATGAACAACGCTGGACCAAGTCGCGAAATGGCATTTTTAAGTCGCTATCTGGCAAAACAAATGTCTGCTGGCGTGCTGAAACCAATGGAACCAGGAGCAGCAGCTTATTGTTTTATTGGCGCTTTGCTGGCGTATATTTTCACGCGGGAAATCTTTCCCCAGCCAGATACGCAGCAACTTGACGCCGAGACAATGGTAAAGACTACCGTTGAGGTTTTCTTGCAAGGAATGCTTGTAACTGATGCAGGGGGTGCTTAGCAAACATCGCTAAAACCGTCTTTTTTTCTGAGCAAGTTGATTAATTAATCAATCAAGTCGGATAGCTCAATAGGAGGAAGCGCGGCGAGCCTTTCCGGATAGAAGCTGAAAGACAGGTAGATAGATCGCACCTCCTTCCTCTTCCTCTGGAAAAAAAAATATTAAGCTTAGTAAAGGGGTTGTAAAGAAAAGTTATGCGGATAGAGTTACCTGTTAAAGATAGGCAATGGCTAAAATATCCAGTCCGCTGGACGATCCCGCTAGCAATTATGGCGGCTAGTGTGAGTGGGGTAGGGCTATATCAGGTTTATCAACAGACGAGGGTGCAGCCCCAAGTGGAAGTACCAGTGGCGGTGGCGCCAGCGATCGCATCGGTAACGGCATTGGGACGCCTGGAACCCCAAGGAGAGGTGATTAAAGTATCGGCGTCGAGTTCGATAGAAGGGTCGCGGGTGGCGCAACTGCTGGTAAAACAGGGAGAGCAGGTGAAAACAGGGCAGCTAGTGGCAATTTTAGACAGCCGCGATCGCTTGCAAGCCGGGTTAGAACAAGCCAAACAAGACGTGCGAGTTGCCGAAGCCAATTTAGCCAAAGTTCAAGCAGGGGCGAAAGCGGGAGAACTAGCCGCCCAACGCGCCGAAATAGCCCGCCTGCAAGCCCAGCTGGAGGGGGAAATCAATACCCAAAGAGCAGAAATTACCCGTTGGCAAGAGCAATTAGAGGGAGAAAGGAAAGCACAACAAGCCACAATAGCCCGCCTACAAGCGCAACAAACGGGAGACGCGGCGCAGCAAAGAGCAGAAATAGCCCGCCTGCAAGCGCAGTTAGACGGGGAAAGGAAAACGCAACAAGCCACCATCGCCCGCCTGCAAGCGCAATTATTGGGAGAAAAGAGGACGCAACAAGCAGCGATCGCCCGCCTTTCGGCACAGCAGCAAAATGCTCAAACCGAATTTCGCCGCTATGAGATGCTATCCCAACAAGGAGCAATTGCGGCCTCTAGAATTGACACCAAGCGCTTGGAATTAGAAACGGCTTTTCAGCAGCTCAATGAAGCCAAAGCCAATTTAAGCCGCACCGAAGCCACGCTGACGCAACAAATTAACGAAGCGAAAGCGAATTTAATCAGAACCGAAGCCACGTTAATTGAGCAAATAAATGAAGCGCAAGCCAATCGTAACAAAACAGCAGATACGGTAACCCAGCAAATAAATGAAGCCAGAGCGAACTTGAGTCGAACCGAAGCAACTTTAACCCAACAAATTAAGGAGGCACAAGCCAACCGTAACAAAACAATAGATACATTAAACGAGCAAATCAAACAAGCGCGAGCGACTTTAACCCAAATTGCCGAAGTGCGTCCTACCGACGTAAATGCAGCGCAAGCAGAGATTGACCGCGCCAAAGCAACAGTGAAGAAAGCGCAAGCGGATTTGGATCAAGCCTTCGTGCGATCGCCGATTGACGGACAAGTGTTGAAAATTCACACAAAAGCGGGAGAATCTGTTAGCAGTACCAATGGAATAGCCGATATCGGACAAACCGGACAAATGTATGCGATCGCCGAAGTTTACGAAAGCGATATCGCTAAAGTAAAACTCGGTCAAGCTGCCACAATTAACAGCGAAACAAATGCCTTTGAAGGCGAACTTAAAGGAACCGTCGCTGAAATTGGCTTGCAAATCGGTAAAAAAGACATCCTCAACACCGATCCCGCCGCCGACGTAGACGCCAGAGTTGTAGAAGTCAAAATCCAACTCGATCCAGAATCTAGTAGGAAAGTTTCTGGTTTAACCTACTCAAAAGTGATCGCCAGAATCATCATTGGTCAGTAGGGGCGGGTTTCACCAACCATCTATACTTAAGGCGACAGTTTATCTAAACTCGCCCCTCCGGTTGTTTCTGAATTATTGAACCGCAGAGACGCAGAGGACGCAGAGTCAGAGAAGAGAAGAGAGAGAAATAATTCAGACATACGACCCATTACTACGATGGCAAGAATACCTCTCGCTTGGCTACAACTGACAAAAGAAAAAGTCCGACTCCTCGTTGCTTTAGCGGGGATTGGCTTCGCCGATATCTTGATGTTTATGCAGTTAGGATTTCGCGATGCGCTGTTTGAAAGTGCGATTACTTTTCATAAAAATGTGCGGGGCGATATCTTTTTAATCAGCAGTCAATCCACGGCTTTGATTGCGATGAAAAGTTTTTCCCAGCGGCGATTATATCAAGCGATGGCGTTTGAGGGAGTGGAAACAATTACACCTGTTTATCTCGGTTTCGGCATTTGGAAAAATCCCGAAAATCGCAAAACCAGACAATTAATGGTGATTGCCTTTAATCCGGCCGCTCAAATTTTTAATTTACCAGGACTGGCGGAAAATTTGGATAAAGTGAAAATTCCGGATGTAGTTTTATTCGATTCGGCATCTAGAGAGGAATTCGGGCCAGTTGAAAAGTTATTTAATTCTGGACAAACGGTAGAAACAGAAATAGATAGCCGTCGGGTCAGAGTGGGTGGATTGTTTAAATTGGGTGCATCTTTCGGTGCAGATGGCAACGTCGTCACCAGCGATTTAAACTTTCTGCGTATCTTTTCTCGGCGGGACAGAGGTTCGATTGATATAGGCGTAATTAATTTAAAACCAGATGCCAATAAAGAACAAGTTTTAACCAAGATGAAGAATTATTATAAAGATGCATATCCGGATGTTTTAGTGCTATATCAAGAAGAATTTATCCAGTTTGAAAAGCAATATTGGGAAACGGGGACATCGATTGGATTTGTGTTCTTTTTAGGTACGTTAATGGGATTTATTGTCGGGACGGTAATCGTGTATCAAATTCTTTATACCGATGTGGCGGATCACCTGGCTGAATATGCCACGCTCAAAGCAATGGGGTATAAAAATTTATATTTACTGGGGGTGGTATTTCAAGAAGCGATTATTTTATCAATTTTAGGGTTTATACCAGGATATGGGGTGGCAACTGTTTTGTATACTTTGACGCGAAATGCTACCAGTTTGCCGATGGTAATGACAATAGCTAGAGCAACAACAGTGCTGGTTTTAACTGTAATTATGTGTACGATATCGGGTGCGATTGCGGTGCGGAAACTGCAAGCAGCAGATCCGGCAGATATTTTTTAAATGGCTAATTGCTAATGGCTAATTGCTAATTGGTAATTGGTAATTGCGGTCCCAGGCGGGGAATTGGTAATTGGTGAAGAATTAACAATCAAAGGGCAACAAAATGGAAGTGACGCTGAATGAAACACAGGCTATAAGTGGAAATCGCTTGGTTAGCGAACCAGTGATTGACATTAAAAATGTGAATCATTACTTTGGTAAAGGGTCGCTCAAGAAACAGGTATTATTTGATGTCAGTCTGGAAATATATCCGGGGGAAATTGTACTGATGACGGGGCCTTCTGGGTCGGGGAAAACCACCTTGCTGACGATGATAGGAGGTTTGCGATCGCCGATAGAAGGCAGTCTAAAAATTTTAGGTAAAGAATTAGTAGGAGCGAGTAAAAATAGGTTAGTAGAGGCGAGGCGCAATATTGGCTATATTTTCCAGGCGCACAACTTGCTCAAAAGTTTGACAGCCAAACAAAACGTGTTAATGTCCCTGGAGTTGCACCCTGAGATTTCTCACAAAGAAGCCAATGCTAAAGCCAAAACGATGCTGGAAGCAGTCGGGTTAGGTCAGCGTATCGATTATTACCCGGAGAATTTATCAGGGGGACAAAAACAAAGAGTGGCGATCGCGCGCGCCTTGGTCAGCCATCCTAAAATTGTTTTAGCCGACGAACCTACCGCCGCATTAGACAGCAAATCGGGTCGCGATGTCGTCGAATTAATGCAGCGCTTAGCCAAAGAACAAGGCTGTACGATCTTAATGGTGACTCACGATAACCGGATTTTGGATATTGCCGACCGCATCGTGCATATGGAAGATGGTCGTTTGGCAAAAGATGCACCCCTGGGGGTGGTGTCTCATTAGTTAAACTGCTCAAACTATTTTGCGGTTTTTTTAGCCGGATTGACTGGTGGGCGCGTTTGATTTGGCTTGGCTTGGGGCGTCCTACCATTGGCGGGTAGGGGCATTTTAGGGTGAGACTGGGGCGCGGTTTTGGGCGCAGGAGGCTTGCGATCCCCACCAGGCGTCGGACGTTTGGCAGCAGCAGGCTTTTGATCCTCACCAGGCGCTTGCCGTTTGGATGGCGGCGGAGTCGGTGGTAGCATATCTGCTGCGGGTGCGGACACTTGCCTTTTAGTAGCGAAGCTGACGTTTACCCCTTCATTCGATTGTTCTAGCACCAGCAAAGGTGTAGGCTTGGCTTTTTGATCCCATTGGATTTGCACAATCCGACCTTGAATCGTCGGTTGCCAATTATCATGTTCGTCAGAAGGACTCAAGTAAGTTTCAATGCAGTCGATAATTTGATTAATTGTCACCGAAGTCGCTTGGGTGGGTAACTTCATTAACCGAATTTGAATCCGGAACAACACGGCCTTTTTAGACTTCGGGCTATCTGCCGTCTGATACTCTACATCGAAAGTTTCATCGACTTGCCTGCCTGCGGTCGTGGCAATTCCGACAGCAGCTTGTTGCGCCTGAGTCGGACGCAACGCGATGGAAATTTTATCTTTCACCTTGACCTTAATTTGATTGACAATCGCAAAGTGAAATACTTCCTCAGCCATCCGCATCCGCAGATAGTCGAGGTTGAATTCTCGCGAGTGAACCAAATCGGGATTGGTTTCCATTTTCCGAATCGTTTCCAGCGCCAATTTTAACTTTTTCTTAACATCTTCGCTTTTAAACTTTTCCATTCGCAGTTCTTTTGCCAGCTTTTTAACCTGGAGAAAAGAATAGACTCCTAAACCAAGGGTCAATAAAGCCAATACCCCAGACGATCCCATCCAGATTGCATCCGGCGGGAGATTATTAGTTTGATCCTTGGGGGGGGCAGATCCTAATTGCGGTTGTATGAGAATAATTGGTTTTGACATGGTCGGGCGGGTGATCTGAAAAAATAGGTCTGTTTATAGAATGCCCATTAGGAAGGTGTTGTCATCATCAGTAAAGTCACCAAATACTAATGATTTTAGGGGTACTCAGTGTTTCCACTGAATACGGTAGTTGCACTCCTGAATGTCATTCCCGACAAATGAAGCTACTGGAAATTTATACCATTTTTCTAAATAATGTTACCTATTTTGCCTGGGCGATCGCCCATAGGTCAAGATCCCATGGGTGGCTAAATTATAACTGATAACCTCAATGCCTATGACTCGCCATGGGTGAAAGGCTGAATCTGAGGGAGACTGGGAAAGATCCTTGTCACAGAAAGCTAGGAATCGAGGGAGCGGGCAGGTTTTTTATCGCTGGCGATAATATGTAAATCGATATTTTTGAGCAGTCGCACTAGCTGTTGCGTTAAAGATCCCCTCAGCAGCAACTTCCAGCGCGAGCGCGGGCTTTTCCCAACTACAATCTGAGTAATGCGGTATTCTTTTGCTACGTTAGCGATCGCGTTGGCGATATCATAGCTGGTGACGCGCAAAAATTCGCCGCTAAATTCCTGACACAGCTTTTCGCAATTGTGAATGTGCAAGCTTTCTTCCCTGGTGAGAAATCGATCCGGGTTATCCACAAATAAAACATAAAGACGACCATTCATATAACTGGCAATTCTTGCCCCTCGCCGAATCAACTGCAAGGAATTCGGGTAAGTCGAGACGCAGACTAAAACCCGTTCGAGGATGTTGCAATACTCCCCTTTAGAAGTTGCACCGATCGCTTCTTGTTCGAGTGCTTCCTCTTCAATATTGTCTGCGACTTCCCGCAACGCTAACTCTCTAAGTGCAATCAAATTGCGCCGCTGGAAAAAGTGTTGTAAAGCTTGGTCTATTTTATGGGGGGCGTAGATTTTTCCTTCGGTTAGACGTTCTTCTAAAGTTTCTGGCGTCACGTCCACAACAACAACTTCATCGGCTGCTTCTAAAACGCGATCCGGAATGCGTTCGCGTACAACAATTCCCGTAATTCTAGCGACGATATCGTTCAAACTTTCTAGATGCTGAATATTGACAGTTGAATAAACATCTATGCCTTTTGATAAAATATATTCAACATCTTGGTAACGCTTTTCTCGCTGAGATCCCGGTACGTTTGTATGCGCCAATTCATCAATTAAAGCGAGTTGAGGCTGGCGCGCCACGACAGCATCGGTGTCCATTTCGGTTAGGGTGGTGCCAGACACTGTTATTTGTTGGCGCGGCACTATTTCTAAACCAACTGCTTGTTCTGCGGTTTCTTCCCGTCCGTGGGTTTCCAACAATCCAATGACAACATCAATGCCTTCTTCTTTTAGTTGCTTGCCTTCTTCTAACATGCGGTAAGTTTTACCAACGCCGGGAGACATGCCGATAAATATTTTATGCTTGCCGCGACGCCTGTTGCGATCGCCATTCATTTCGCTGGAATAAATCATAATTGCTAATTGCTAATTGCTAATTGCTAATTGCTAATTGCTAATTGGTTAGAGAAAATAAGTTTCTAGTTTCGGTATTCACTATTAGCGATCGCTTAGTAATTCTTGAGGGATTAATTGCTTTTGAATTGCAATTACGGCTGCTCTGGTGCGGTCGTTAACGCCTAATTTGTGCAATATTGTATGCACGTGTACCCGCACCGTACCGGGGGCAATATAAAGCAGGTTGGCTATTTCTTGATTGGTTTTACCCGCTGCAATTAAGGCGAGGATTTCTTGTTCGCGCCTGGTGAGATGGTTATTACTATTAGTTTCATCTTCAAGATTGGGAGTAGTAGAATGATTGCTACAATTGGCTCTAATTTCTGCGGTTGCGGTTGAGTCCCACCAAGACGCACCCGCCGCCACCGAACGAATGGCTAAAATGAGCGTTTCCGATGGGACGCCTTTTTGAGAATAACCCTGGACTCCGGCTTCAATTAACCTGACAATCAGAGATTTTTGCGTGCGGGAAGTCAGGACTAAAATCGGTAGGTTAGGTTGTGCTTGTTTGAGTTGACGACAGGCTTCGATGCCGCCAATTCCTGGCAAACCGATGTCAAGAACTACGACATTTAAAGGATAGTGTTTTGCCAATTCTACAGCAGTTTCGCCATCTTCGGCTTCGGCAACAATTTCCATTCCCGGTTCTCGTTCGAGTCGAGTTCGCAAACCCAAACGGAATAGTTCGTCATCTTCCACTAGGAGGATTTTAATAGAGGCAGCGGGCATTTTATTGAGATGAATGCGGCTGGATGGGAAAAGCAGGCAATCGGAAACAAAAGATTGCTCCATAGGGAGAACGACTCTCCGCCCAAATTGTACCGCCATGTGCTGCGATAATTTGACGAGTTAGATACAAACCCAAACCGGATCCTTTGGCAGTGCGATCGCTATCTCCTTGATAAAATCTCTCAAACAGGTGGGGTAGTTGATCCGCTGTTATCCCCGCACCCGTATCGATAATTTTGGCAACTTGATAAGAAACTCCAGGCTCCAGCACAATTTCCACTTTACCGCCCCGTGGGGTATGGTTAATGGCATTGGTGAGCAGATTGGCAAATACTCGCCCTAGTTGAAATCCATCTCCATTTACCCATAAATACTTGCGAAACTCCGAATCGCCGTGGTTAAATGAGAGGTGAACGCGACGGCTTTTAGCGAGGTCAAATAGCGTTGCTGCGACTTCCTCTGCTATAGTTACTAAATCTACCGGAGCGAGTTGGAGTTGCAATCCTTCCGTATCGTTGCGGTAAACATCTAATAAAGTTTCTACCAGTTGCAGACTTGTTTGGTGACTGCGGACGATTGTTGCCAAAACTTTTCGCTGTGCGGGTAGAATTGCACCAAAGTGTTCTTGATCGAACGCTTTGAGAGTTTCTATCGCACCTAATAGGGGTGTTTTCAAATCGTGGGTGAGGGTAGAAGCAAAATCTTCTCGCAGACGGGATAATTTTTCCCCAGCTTCTAGTTTGGCTTGCTGTTGTGCGATCGCATCAAGGTATCTGCGATTGCGATCGCTTAAAAATCCCGTTACTCCCAATGCTAGCACCGCGATCAGCCTGGATGCGATCGTTGGCGCTAAAAGACCGTTTCCGCCGGAACCCCACAGCGCTACCATGGTTAAAACCACCGCCACCAGGGTAAATTGGACCGTTGCTTCGCGACTCAACCGCGAGGAAGCGAGTAAAATTGGCCCGATGTAAAGATAGGCGAATACGTAGCTGGGGGGCGTGGAGAATTCTAAAATAGCGATCGCCACAAACAGTCCCACGATCGTCCAGAATACACCCCACTGCGGATCTTTTAGCTTCCGAATCCACCTGCGAGGTAAAGCTTGAAGCAATAACTGAAGCGACATCTGGGAATTTACCAGAGTAGTTATATTTTTTATTATATCCATAAATTTTGTAATTCAATATATATTCACTGGTATATTTGGCAACTAAACACTTTCTAAACGCTCTAAACGCTTTTGTATCTTAAGAGGTATATCTTCTCATATAAAACTTCGCTAAACTGCGATTTATACCTGTTGTTTTATGGAAAAATGCGGCAATATTAGTTTGTTGAATGGAAAAATACTGGATTATTGAACCGCAGAGGCGCAGAGAACGCAGAGGTAAGAGAAAAGAAGAGTTGGTTGGAAAGATAGATGAGTTTTGGAGGTGTTATAAAGTATGTTAGAGGGATGGATTCAAATAGCAATAATTTTGCTGATTGTTGTGGCAATAACGCCTGTGTTTGGCGGGTATATGGCGCGGGTTTATTTAGGAGATAAAACGTTTTTTGACCCGATTGCCAATTTTTTAGAAGGGGCGATATTTAGATTAAGCGGGATTGCTAGGAAAGAAGATATGACGGTTTGGCAGTACGCTAGAGCCGTTATTTACAGTAATTTAGTGATGGCGGCGTTTATCTTCTTGATTTTTAGCTGGCAGCGAGTGTTGCCATTTAACCCAACAAGGTTAAGTTCCCCGACTTGGGATACAAATTTACATACGGCGATTTCGTTTGTTACTAATACGAATCAGCAGCATTATTCTGGGGAAACTACCTACAGTTATTTCAGTCAATTTGCTGCTTTAGGATTCATGATGTTTACATCAGCGGCGACGGGATTGGCGGTGGGTATCGCTTTTATTCGCGGGTTGACGGGTAGACCATTGGGAAACTTTTACGTCGATTTAATCAAATCAATTACGCAAATTTTACTGCCGATTAGTATAGTTGGCGCAATTGTTTTAATCGCCTTGGGAGTGCCGGAAACATTAGGGGGGCCAACCGTAGTGCCGACATTGGAAAATGGGGGGATAAGTCAGGCGATCGCGCGCGGTCCCGTTGCCCATTTTGAAATCATCAAAGAATTAGGAGAAAACGGCGGTGGCTTTTTCGCGATTAACTCCGCCCACCCCTTTGAAAATCCCAACCCCGCCACCAATTTAATCGAAATTGTCACCATGCTGGCGATTCCCTCATCGTTGATTTACACCTTCGGCATCATAGCCAACAACCGCAAACAAGCCTGGTTGATTTACGGCATGGTGATGGCAATTTTTATCCTATTTATCATCATCGCCGCCACAGGCGAATACCAAGGAAACCCAGCCATCAACGCCTTACTAGGAACAACCGCACCCAACTTAGAAGGAAAAGAAGTCAGATTTGGCTGGGCAGAATCCGCCTTATATGCCGTAAGTACCACAGGCACAATGACCGGCGCCGTTAACAGTATGCACGATTCCTTCATGCCCACAGGCGGATTCGTCACCCTTGCCAACATGTTCTTACAAATAGTTTGGGGCGGACAAGGAACCGGAACCGCTTATCTATTTGCCTACCTAATATTGGCAGTATTCGTCACAGGACTAATGGTAGGCAGAACCCCAGAATTTTTAGGACGCAAAATCGAAAAAAGAGAAGTAGTCCTCGCCAGCTTTTTAATATTACTCGTCCATCCCATAGCCATATTAATTCCTGGAGCGATCGCCATCAGCTTCCCCACCGAATTCAACGGCATCACCAACCCCGGATATCATGGACTCGCCCAAATCATTTACGAATACGCCTCTGCCGCAGCCAACAACGGTTCGGGTTTTGAAGGACTAGCAGACAGCCAACCCGCCTCCGGCGCTTTATGGTGGAACCTCAGCACCAGCTTCAGCCTACTAGCCGGACGCTACATCCCCATAATTTCCCTCTTATTACTAGCAGACAGCATGTCTCGCAAACAACCAGTCCCCATGACAGTAGGCACATTGAGAACCGACACCAAACTATTCATCAGCGTCACCGCAGGCATCATTCTCATCCTCGGCGCCCTCACCTTCTTCCCCATCCTCGCACTAGGACCAATAGCCGAAGCATTCCAAATAGCTAATGGCTAATGGCTAATGGTTAATGGCTAATGGCTAATGGCTAATGGCTAATGGTTAATGGCTAATGGTTAATGGCTAATGGCTAATGGCTAATGTTAGGAAAAATGCTATATTACGCTCTTATAGCAATTAGCAATCAGCAATTAGCCATTAGCAATTAGCAATCAGCAATTAGCAATCAGCAATTAGCAATTAGCAATTAGCAATTAGCCATTAGCCATTAACCATTAGCTAATGACCAATAGAATTAAGGTAGGCATTTAGTTTAGGGCATAGTTCATCAACGATTAAGGTAATCCGCTTGCTCTCTTCTTTGGTTAATAAATTCCTTCTGTAGGCACGTCTTAACCAGTTGATGGTTTCGTATAAAGAACCCCTTGCTATTTTGATGAAACGACGATTGTCTTGGAAATTATATCGACCTTCTCCTTCTGCAATATTGGCACACACACTATCCGCAGACCTAACAATTTGCTTCCCCATAGTCTCTTTAGTGAAGGAATCCCATTCCTTAACAATGTGCCAAATCTCATCAGATAGTTTTTCCGACAGTTTGTAAACATCCAGTTTCTCAAAGCTAGGTTTTCCCATAGGTCTCCGACTTATTCCTATCACCTAGTCTTCCCCCACCCATCCTCACCTTAACCATGAGCAATGAGCAATGAGCAATTAGCAATTAGCAATTAGCAATGAGCAATTAGCAATTAGCAATTAGCAATTAGCAATCCACTCATCATCTATGTCCAAACCCATCAAAATACCCACTGGTCCCCGCGACACCCGCAAACACACACCCAAAGCCAACATGGCAGGACTCTACCAAAGAGCCATCCGGGACGCCTTCCGCAAACTCGACCCCCGCATCGCCATCAGAAACCCAGTCATGTTCATCGTCTGGGTAGCCACCATCATCACCGCCTTAGTCACCATCGACCCCAACTTATTCGGCACCGTACAAGGTGAAAACCAACGACTCCTCAACAGCTTAATTACCCTCATCCTCTTCTTTACCGTCTTATTCGCCAACTTTGCCGAAGCCGTCGCCGAAGGACGCGGTAAAGCGCAAGCTGACACCCTGCGGTCAACTCGTTCCGATACCCTCGCCCGTAAAATCCTCCCCGATGGCTCAATTCAACAAGTCAGTTCCACCACTTTACGACGGGGAGATCAAGTCAAAGTCATCGCCGGAGATATGATTCCCGCCGATGGCGAAGTCATTTCCGGAGTCGCCTCCGTCGATGAATCTGCCATTACCGGCGAATCTGCCCCCGTTTTAAAACAACCCGGAACCGATATCGCCAGTTCCGTTACCGGGGGTACTCGGATTGTATCCGACGAGTTGGTAATTAAAATTACCGCCGATCCAGGTCAAGGCTTCATTGACCGGATGATATCCCTCGTAGAAGGGGCGGCGCGCAGCAAAACTCCTAACGAAATCGCCCTCACCGTCTTGCTGGCAGTTTTGACCCAAGTCTTTTTAATCGTCGTCGCCACCACGCCGCCTTTGGCGAACTACGTAAATACACCAACAACGATCGCTATCCTCATATCCCTCCTCGTCGCCCTCATTCCCACCACCATCGGCGGTTTACTCAGCGCCATCGGCATCGCCGGGATGGACAGAGTAGCGCAATTCAATGTAATTGCCACCTCCGGGCGGGCGGTGGAAGCTTGCGGCGATATCAATACCCTGGTTTTGGATAAAACCGGCACGATTACCTTGGGCAATCGCTTAGCAGATGAATTCATTCCTATCAAGGGTCATACGGTAGAAGAAGTGGCGAAAGTAGCCTTAGCTGCCAGCGTGTTTGACGAAACCCCGGAAGGTCGGTCTATCGTGGCTTTGGCAGAGCGGCTGCGCGTTGGGATCGATTTTGACCGCAACCGCGCCCTTGGGGTGGAATTTTCGGCTAAAACCCGCATGAGCGGCACAAATTTACCCAATGGTAGGGAAGTCAGGAAAGGCGCGGTGGATGCGATTAAGGGCTTTGTGCGATCGCGCAGCGGTCAAGTCCCCAGCGACCTCGACGCCGCCTACGAACGAGTTTCTAAGTTAGGAGGCACGCCTTTAGCCGTTTGTCAAGATAGCGAAATCTACGGAGTCATTTACCTCAAAGATATTGTAAAACCGGGTTTGCGCGAGCGGTTCGACCAATTGCGCCGCATGGGGGTCAAAACCATCATGCTGACAGGAGACAACCGCATCACCGCCTCGGTGATTGCAAAAGAAGCAGGGGTGGACGACTTCATCGCCGAAGCGACGCCGGAAGACAAAATCGAGGTGATTCGCAGCGAACAATCGCAAGGAAAGCTAGTCGCCATGACGGGGGATGGGACAAACGACGCCCCAGCTTTAGCGCAAGCAAATGTCGGGTTGGCGATGAACTCTGGAACCCAAGCGGCGAAAGAAGCGGCGAATATGGTGGATTTGGATTCCGACCCAACTAAATTAATCGATTTAGTAACAATTGGGAAGCAATTGTTAATTACGCGGGGTGCTTTAACTACTTTTTCCATCGCCAACGATATCGCCAAATATTTCGCGATTATCCCAACAATTTTTTCGGCTGCTGGAATTGGCGCGCTGAATATTATGGGATTAAAAAGTCCGCAATCTGCCATTCTTTCGGCTTTAATTTATAACGCTTTGATTATTCCTGCCTTGATTCCGCTAGCACTGACAGGGGTAAAATTCCGTCCCTTGACTGCGGATCAATTGCTGCGAAGAAACATTTTAATTTATGGATTGGGCGGTGTAATAGCGCCGTTTATTGCCATCAAGTTGATTGATGTTTTAATTCCTTGGTAATGGCATAATCCCCAATTAGCAATTAGCAATTAGCAAAAGATATGGAACCAATTCACATGCGATCGCAACTCACACCAAATCCGCTTTTATCAACGCTAAAATCCCTCACCCTGAAGGGTGGGGCTACACAAACAAAGACCGCCTGCGCGGTCTATAAGAATGCAGGGGGTAATCAAT
The DNA here is from genome assembly GCF_041929235.1 of Microseira sp. BLCC-F43. NCBI lineage: Bacteria > Bacillati > Cyanobacteriota > Cyanophyceae > Aerosakkonematales > Aerosakkonemataceae > Microseira > Microseira sp. BLCC-F43. Next base: position 34,034 of record NZ_JBHFNP010000278.1, on the reverse strand, counting down.
CGGGATTTGGTATTGCACCTGAAGTAATTTCCCACATTTGGAGCGAATGGCGTCGTCAAAAGCTGCCTTTATACTTATTCCTGTTACTGTGTTTTAACCTCGTTGTTGCACCTGCGGTATTTGCCGCCAGCGGGGAAACACTTTCGCGCACTCAGTCTTATGCGCTAGGAATTTTGGCAATTGTAACGGTAGCGCTTTCGATTTATTTATTCGTAGTCATGTTCCAACCAGAGCGATTTTAAACTGCTAATGGCTAATGGCTAATGGCTAATGGCTAATAGGTAAGAATAAAGTTATTATCGGCTCCTAGCAATTAGCAATCAGCAATTAGCAATCAGCAATTAGCAATTAGCAATCAGCAATTAGCTATTACCAATTAGCAATTAGCAATTAGCTATTACCAATTAGCAATTAGCAATCCACTATGAATTTTATTCGCGAGTTAGTCAAAGCAATTCGAGTTACCCTGGTTCTATGGGTATTAGTGGCGATTATTTATCCTTTAGCAATGGTGGCAATTGGACAGTTAATTTTTCCTTACCAAGCAAATGGCAGTTTGATTAAAAACGCTCAGGGACAAGTTGTAGGTTCGGCTTTAATCGGTCAACCTTTTACCTCAGACCGCTATTTTAACAGCCGTCCCAGCACGACCAACTACAGTACGGCTGACCCAAATAACGATTCAGCAGGAGTGTTGAAAACAGGGATTTCTGGTGCGAGTAATTTAGCACCGAGTAACCCAGCATTGCTAGCTCGAATTAAAGGGAAAGATTTCGCTAGATTGCAAAAAGAAGGTGTTAAACCAACGGCAGATTTAGTTTATACATCTGGATCTAGCCTCGATCCTCATATTACAAAAGCAGCTGCGATCGCGCAGATAACCAGAGTCGCACAAACCAGAGGTTTACAACCAAATCAACTCCAAAGATTAATTAACCAAAATACCGATGGCAGATTTTTGGGTATTTTTGGCGAACCTGGAGTTAATGTTCTGAAATTAAATTTGGCTTTAGATGCGTTAAATCCTGGTAGCGAGTAGGGACACGGCATCAGTAAGTTTTGCCACCTACTCAAAGTTTTTCGGATGCCGTGTCCCCACAATGTTGTGTTATATGATGTCCGGTCGATTACCCATAATCAAAAGCCGGGACACGGCATTATTAACCTTATCTGTTTGTCCGATAAATCTCTTTAGCCTTAGTCCCTACGCAACGACTCTGTGAGGTTTTTTTATTATGGGCAATTCAACGGACATCATATTACGCCCAGGCCAAAAATCAAGCGCAAGTCTGCCTTAATCCAGAATTGTTAATAATTCAGGAAATGATTCAGGCATTGCCAGTCAACTATGAATTAGCTAGCGCTAGAATTCAGAGCTTTCTGTTGCTTGTTACGTCCTAATTGGCTACTGCCAAACAATAACCCCATCGCCGTTAAACCTAAAACCGCAGATGGCTCAGGTACAGTAGCAGATTCTGGGGGTACAATGTCAAGCTTTCCTTTAAGGGCAATGATGTCGTTATCGCAGTCTGGAGCAAGGTGAAGAATAAAATTACCCTCCGGAAATAAAGACCTGTCAGCGCTCAACCCAATTGTCTGAGAACCATTGGCATTGAAGTGACCGAAATCAAGACCAAGACTGCTTAAATTGCCAGCACTCAGCAAATTGATACCACCTACCTTTTTCCCGGTGGCAATGACATTTTGAACGTGAGTTGCTTGATTGAAATAAGGATCGTTTGCAGCTAAGTCGCCTAGTGATGGTTTTTTACCCTTACTTTTAACCCATTCGTTGTACTCGCCTAAACTATCTAAGGCAATACCGTTTGCTTTGGCAACAGTTTTAGCGGTGACATCTTCATACACACCTGTAGCTGCAACACCAGAATCATTTTTGCTAGCAAATCGAATGCCAAGCAAGTTTTTATTGGCGCTAGCAGTGCTGAGATTTTTTCCGGAGAAGTTGAATATTAAATCGCCCCAACCAACGTGTTCGTCATCAGCATAATCACTATGAGTTCCTCCGAAAGGCAGATTGGCATTGATAGCGATAAAAACTTTATCCTCAGTTTGCTTTAAAGCTAAACCGTAAATTTCATATTTAGTGCCACCAACGTTATTGCCAGTTATGCTGTCGTTAAACGAATCAATTGCATAATTCCAACCCTTGTACAAACTAGCCGCTTCTGCTGGTTTGCTGATAGCTGATAGCGAGCAAAGAGTTGCAATAACAGATGCTACTAACAAAGTTCCATTTTTTGGATGACCCATAAGACAATGACCTCTTTGAGGAGCAAAATTGTTTTCGGTTAATTCCAATACACAAGTTTTGGCGATCGCTGTGGCTAAGTAAATAAGCTGATAGCTCATTTTTCAGCCTTTAAGCAACCTTAGCATTAATAAAAATTCTTAAAATTAAATAGAAAGTAATTTGAAGGTAATTTAAAAGTAATTTGAAAGTAATTTGAATATTTTTACCCAGTTTGCTGGACTGAGCTTTTCTGATATTCTCTATACAAGCGGAATAAACAGTTGATGAGTTGTTTTGGGCTAGGACAATTAGTACATTAAAATTACCATGTGCAATCCTGATGAATCCAAAAGGAATAATAGTACGATTAAACTGCCTTCAAATTTGAAGCGAAAGTTACAGGAAGAGTTTAATAAAAGATATAAGCCCGGAAAGCGCAACTTAATGCAAGACTTTTTGTGCGCGTGGCGTCAGCAACTCGATACTGTGGAACCTTCACCCCAAGCGGTACGAAGTGCTTTGTCAGATAGTCGCAACACCTGTGAATATCGAATTGCTGACGGTTTGTGTCGGATTTTGCTCGACTGTTCGTTTGACGAAGCGAAGGCGATCGCAACCCAAAACACCTGTTTCAACAAGAACCCAGATGAAGAAACCAAACACCAGCGCGGGTTGTTTGTACCTAATAATCGCTGTCGAACTGTGTGGGGGCGAAAAGACCTAATCGCACAAATATTAAACCGCCTCGCTGACCCCAACGAGTTATCCATCTTCTCTCTCAGTGGTGCTGCGGGGTATGGTAAAACAGAAGCTGCAAGTGTTGTAGCTCAAACTGCAATTAAAAGCAATCTCTTTGCTGATGTATTGTGGGTCACAGCAAGACAAACTGAATTAGTCGATGGTCGCATCAGCGCTACAAATGAATATGAAGCGCTCAATTGGAACCAATTTTTAAATCAAATCGCTCATCAATTGGCTTGTCCTATAGAACGAGTTCAACAGCGCCTCAGAGAAGAAAAGTTACTCGTTGTATTAGATAACGCCGAAACTTCACAGGTAGAAGATATTCTGGCAAACTTGGTTAAAATGCTCAATCCCAGTCGGGCGCTTCTTACCAGTCGTCTCAAAACTAATCCCCAGTTTGTTGGATTAATTCCAATTCAAGGATTAGATAAAGAATCATCCCACAGTTTGTTGCGCGATGAAGCAACTTACAAAGATATTCCGGCAATTTTACAAGCTAGCGATCGCCAGCTAGACCGAGTTTATGAATTATCCTGCGGCGCACCACTCGCTTTACATTTTATTGTCGGACGTGTTTTGGATGACCGAGACCTCGAACCTGTATTATCTGCCCTAGAGAAAGCTAGCGGAGAAGTTGAAGCATTCTATCAATTTTCTCTAGAAACAGCTTGGCAGCGAATTAATAATACAGCTAAAAATGTACTGCGTTATATGGGTCGAGCCGATGCTAGCGTCACTCTAGCAGAATTGTCTGGCGCTAAGTGGGTGAAAGAATCAGATTGGCATCAAGTCCAGCGCGAATTGAAACGATGGTATTTGATTGAAGAAGTACAAGATACCCAAGGAAGTTTGAGATATGATTTGCATCCTTGGGTGAGAAGCAGTGTACGCGGCGAATTGGTTGATAAGTGGCAACCTTCATTGCAAGATTTGGCAAAGATAGCGGTATGGAAGTTTGGGATCGATCTATAGAGTCCGGTAGAACCTCCCGACTTTGGTTCTCCGGGCTTACGCCTCCCGAAGTCCGGTAGAACCTCCCGACTTTGGTTCCCAGGCTGAGCCTGGGAACCAGAATGTGGATGCTCTGCATCCAGTCATTTTATCTGGCTAAAGGAAGGGTAATTATGACGGCAGTTGACTTAACTATCCTTGAGGAAAGGGCAAATTTATTTAGTTTATTGCGAGACTTTGAAAGGATTTGTTTGGGGCAAAGTGGGGAAAGCGATCGCTCGTTCAAATTCCTGTATCAAGTCTGGGAAAAAACCAGCGGTAAGTTGTGGTTTTTAGGGTATTGGAATGACTATTTCCGATGTGGAAATATCGTACTCAGAGCGGCTAAAGCTGTAGATAACATTACCATTCAAGCGCAGCTTTTAAGCGAACTGGGATGGGTTTGCATGGAATGGGAAGATTTTATCACATCCGAAACATACTTTAATGCAGCGCTACAAAAATATGAATTAATCGGAAATGCCATAGGACAGTGTCGTTTGATGCGATATTTGGGAGTATTATCTCATCGCCAGGGTAACCTAAACTCTGCTCTAAAAAACTATCGTAAAGCTCTAGATATTGTAACGGTTAATCGCACTCAAGCATCTGTGAATGAAAATTGGGCTTTTCACGAAGCGGAATTACCTAATGCTTTAGGCGAAGTTTATCTCCAATTGCAGGACTTACCAGCAAGTTACCGCGAACTAAGTCTATCCTTAGAAAGATATAATTCCCTGATAAACAGGTATCGTTATTATCAAGCAGATCCATTACTTAACTTGGGGCGATGGCACTTTTTAGCAGGAGACTACGAGCAAGCCAGACAATATTATCAAGAATGTCTTCAACTATGCAAAGAAATCAGTCGCCCCGATACGATGGCTAGTGTGTTGCTGCGTTTGGCTGAACTAGCTGAGGTACAGAACAATCTGGAAGAAGCGATAAAATTGGCAAGCGAATCCGAGGGTGTTGCTGGTACTGAAATTCCCTCAATTCGCGAGCAAGCTGCTCGTTTCAAAGAGCGAGTCATGGCTAAAAAGTCCGCTGCCGATTAATGCGATCGCTCACCGCCCGTAAGCTAGTGGAGTGCGATCGCGCTTGCAAACCGCTGAAATTCTGTTATCCGGTCGGGTTAAGGCGTGTCGCCGTTAAGCCCATTGCTGTTGGTCATAGTCGTTCCTCACTAATTTACCGAAGAAACTGGCGATCGCTTCCAATACAGCTGAAACTATCGCCAGCATTGCTACAAAGTTGTTACCAAGTTTCGCTTGGCTACCGATTAGGTAATGCGATTGAGCGGGATGCGCTTGGTAACGATGCTCATGTATTCCCCATTAGGAGCAGGCAGAAGAAAGCTCCACTCGTTGACAAAAGCGAACCTGAGCGTATACAGCCAGCGAATGGTGTAGCTTACCCCGTATGGTGAGCCATAAATCACCACCCTCACAGATTCATAGTCGCCCGTCGAACCAGGCAGACTATCCGCAGCAGAAATGAACGACGGTAAAGTGTCACCTCCTCCAGGCACAAAGCCCAGAGTTTGCGAGTAAACCAACTGCGGCGGGGAACTTAGCAACGTTCCCCACCCAATACCAAAGTTTGTCATGATAATTTAGCCTCCTACCGTTCTAGGGGGTTAGTCGCGTAGGGGATGTTCGAGATCCTCTGCGCGGCGGGATTACTTGTCTGCTGCATAATAGCAATTTTTCAGCAATTTGTATTGCTCCATTTTCAAATATTTACATTTTTGCATTGGCGAAATTGCAGAATGGTGAACTTTCGACCATTCGCAAATAGACATTGACGACAATTTAGATTAAAGTGCTGGTATAGCATAGCGACTCCCGATGCTAGTAACCTGCACTTTTGCCAAAGTCGGTGTCGGTAAAACTACCAGTGACGTCCATATCAGAATTTGACTTGCTGGGCAAGGATATTCTGTGATGAAAGAGAATCCATTTAAAAAAGCGATCGCTAACAATGCAAGAAGACGTTTCACCTGAAGAAAGTGAAGCTAAGGTAGAGGAATCAAAACCACCCGCACCCGCCCAAACAGTGCCAACAAATAAAAGCGAACCCAAGAAGAGGGGTAGACCTGCCATTGGAAAGAGATCCGACGAAGCGTGGATCGGTCGAACTTTCTACGTTAAGCGAGAAACTGACTTGGACGTGGAGGAAGCCTTGCTGCAACTTCAAAGGCAGGGTATTGAAATCGATAAATCAGAACTGGTGAATTTGCTAATGAGCGCGTGGGTGAAATGGCAAAAAGGCGAAGATATGGAAACTTATATTTCCGAAGTTACTCCAAGACTAAAATCTAAATAAAAACCTCGCTCACGCTCACCACCGCAACAGTCACAACTCGTCTGGATTAATCCCCATTGCTCTTAACTGTTCAGCCAAACGCTCGGCGCGAAGGCGTTCTTGTTCGGCACGAAGACGTTCTTGTTCGGCGCGAAAGCGTTCTTGTGCGGCTATTTCTTCTATACTGGGAAATCTATTCCCTTGCTGATCATACCAATACAACCATTCCCGCTCGCATCGATCGTAACTACCAACAGCTCGTCCAATTCCCAAACCAATTTCAGCCATCCAAACTGGTTCTCCTACCTGAAGCTGATAGACTCCACCCACTAAGCGATACACCTCAAAGGGGTTATGCTTGTCCCGACGCCAAAATTCAGGATTGTAAACGCAATAGTACAACACCCCTAATCGGGCGTATTTGCTCATTTTCTCGTCGTATTCTTCTCCGTAAGTATGAGAGACGACTTCTAATACAAAAATAGGGACGATGTTATTTTCTTCCCAAGTGACGTAACTTGGCCTTAACCTTGTGCCTTCAAATCTGAGTCGCTCGACTCCTAAACTGAGAAAGCCATCAGGAACAATGGCGATTCTCGGATTTGTCCCAGTTGTATGATAAATCCCCATATTGATGCCGAAAAACCAATCCATGCGAGCGCCCCACAGCCAATTTAAAATTGACCTTAATAACGCAGGAATTAAGTTTTGTAGCTCATTATCCACAGGGGTGTCGTCAGAATCGGGCAGTTCGTCGCTAGAAGGCAGATTTTGCAGCGGATTGTAGTTTAGCATAACGGTTTTCCAGCAGCATTCTATCGATCCTAGCTTGATAAAATTGCCCACGAGATCGCTCTTACTCCTTTCCCACCAGAAGATTATCTATCATTCTTTTTCCCCTCTGCTCCTGAAGCTTCTGAAGCTCCTCTGCGGCTCGATTTACTAGACTCAGATCTTGCACCTTGAGGCAGAGCCTCAGTATTCTCGTTCCCAGGTTGAACCTGGGAACGATATCCGGGAGGCTCTGCCTCGCGTGGTGCAAGATGTTAGTAGATTAAGTTTCTGCGGTATTTGAATCAGACGACTCTTGTGGCAACGGCATCACCAATATTTTATCAACGCGATTGCCATCCATATCCATCACTTCAAAGCGAAAGTTTCCCAATTCAAAATGATCGCTGGCGATGGGGATGCGCCCCAGATGAGTCATTACAAAACCACCCATTGTGTGATAGTTGCCTTTTTGCCGTCCGGGTAAATCTTCCATATTGAACAATTTAAAGAAATCATCGACGGACAACATCCCATCTAATAACCAGGAACCATCTTCCCGCTGTACTGCTTGGGGTTCTTCGGGTTGGTAGACCGAGGGAATATCGCCGACGAGTTCGATTAAGATATCGTTAAGCGTAACCAATCCCTGGATGACGCCGTATTCGTCTACCACTAGGACAATGTGAGTGCCAGATTGCTTGAACATCTCCAGCACTTTTAAGCCGCGCGTGCTTTCTGGCACGTATAGCGGTCGATGCAGCGAGAGCGTTAGATCTAGGGGTTCCCCGGCGAGACTGCGGGAGAGTAAATCGGTTACTTCCAGGACGCCCAGAACATTGTCCAGTTCGCCTTGGCAGACTAACACGCGGGAATGGTCGCTGTCGATCAGTTTTTTGCGATTCACCTCGATCGAGTCATCTAGGTCAAGCCAGACAATTTCCGGTCGCGGGGTCATTAAGGCACTCACGGGGCGATCGTTGAGGTCGAATACCCGTTCCACAATGTCTTGTTCGGCAGCTTCAAACGTACCTTCCTCGGTCCCTTGCTCGATTAAAACGCGGATTTCTTCTTCGGTGACTTCGGGATCTCCAGAGGGTTTCATTCCCAACAGGCGCACTACCACGTCGGTAGAAGCGCTGAGTAAATGTACGACGGGGGCGGCAATTTTAGCTAGCATCCGCATAGGGATGGCGACGGCGGCGGCGATGGGTTCTGGGTTGTTAAGTGCCAAACGCTTTGGTACCAGTTCGCCGATAATTAGCGTTAGGTAGGTAATGAGCAAAACCGCGATAATTGAAGCGATCGCATTGCTATAAGGTTTGATTCCCGGTATAAGCTCCAAAAGCAACCTCAGTCTTTTGGCGATCGTTTCTTCGCCGAAAGCACCTGAGACGATCGCCAACAGGGTGATCCCCACCTGCACGATCGCCAGAAACTGATTGGGGGAATTCGACAGATCCAAAGCAACCCGCGCCTTGGTATCCCCCCGGTCAGCCATTTGTTGCAGCCTCACCTTGCGCGACGAAACAATCGCCAGTTCTGACATCACAAAGGCAGCGTTGGCGAGGATCAGTAGGAAAACAATCAGAAGATCGTTGTTTGAAGACATTACTGCAATTCGGCTGCTAGCCTTGGGGAATGTTCAAGGATGCGGAGACTCCCGGATGCGGGGACGCGGGGACAACGGAAAGAAGGGGATTGAAACCCCGCCTGAACGTGAGCGACTGAATCAGAAGATTCAATCTGGGCATCAAACCACTGGAACCGAAGTTCCGGATGTGGGTCTGGAGACACTTCTTTCCCTCCGCGTCTCCCTGTCTCCCCGTCCCCGCGTCTTCTTCCCTGACGGGAAAATAGTACAAAGATAAAGGTATCTGGTATTGAAATTAGCATCTTGTCCGATTGATAAATCTGCCTCGAGAGCGGTTCGAGTCTGATTCGCCCTCTAAAATTATTAATGTAGGAGCGCAGTCTCGCGCTGTTTTGTCACAATATAGGGCGGGTCTAGCCACGATACCTACCTAACTTATGGCAGAAAAACCCGCACAGAAGCAATTTCTCCCACACATGGTTTTCTCTTCTATTATTCGCACCCTAAAGCGATCGCCGCTCACAACAGAACTCCTCTCTAAACTCAATCGCACCAAACACTTGCGGCTATCTGGCGTTGGACGCTTGCCTAAAGGATTGGTTGCTTCTACTTTGGCACAAAGTGAGGAGCGAAATCTGTTCGTCGTCACCGCAACTCTGGAAGAAGCCGGACGCTGGGCGGCTCAGCTGGAGGCGATGGGCTGGGATACGGTACATTTTTATCCTACGTCGGAAGCTTCGCCCTACGAGCCTTTTGACCCCGAATCAGAAATGACTTGGGGACAGATGCAGGTGTTAGCCGATTTGGTTATGGGTAATCGGGACAACTCCCACCAATTACCCAAAATCGCCATCGTGGCGACGGAGCGCAGTCTTCAACCCCATCTGCCACCAAAAGATGCTTTTGAACCCTATTGTGTGGCGCTGCAACGTGGTCAAAGTTGGAATTTGGACGTTTTTAGCACGCGGTTGGCTCAGATGGGTTACGATCGAGTACCGTTGGTGGAAACTGAAGGTCAATGGAGTCGGCGGGGAGATATTGTTGATGTTTTTCCGGTGTCGGCGGAAGTGCCGGTAAGGTTGGAATGGTTTGGGGATGAGTTGGAGCAAATTCGGGAGTTTGACCCCGCGACGCAGCGATCGCTCGATCAAATTGACCGTTTGGTTCTGACTCCGACTGATTTTGCTCCTATTATCCGAGAGGGGTTGAAGAAAAGGAACCGCAGAGACGCAGAGGACGCAGAGGAAGAGAAGGAAGAGGAGGAGGGTGTTCGGCGGTTACTTGGGTTGGCTTTTGAGAAACCGGCGTCTTTGTTGGATTATTTGCCTGATAATACTTTGGTTGCGATTGATGAGTTGGAGCAATGTGGCGCCCATTGTTCTGTTTGGGTTGAACATGCGGATGAGCAATGGAAGCAATTACCAATTACCAATTACCAATTACCTAAGATTCATCGATCTTTTGATGGATCTTTGGCTGCGGTGGAAGGGTTTAATTGGGTTGAGTTGTCGGAGTTGGCTGAGGAGAATAATGGGTTAAATTTGGCTAGTCGTCCGGTTCCCGCGACGCCGCATCAGTTTGCGAAGATTGCGGAGGTGTTAAGGGGGGAGCGCGAGCGCAATTTTTCTATTTGGATTGTATCGGCGCAGCCTTCGCGGTCGGTGTCGCTGTTGCAAGAACACGATTGTCCGGCTCAGTTTGTCCCGAATCCTAATGATTTTCCGGCGATTGATAAGTTGCAGGTTCAGCATGTGCCAATTGCGCTGAAATATTCGGGGATGGCGGAATTGGAAGGGTTTATTCTGCCTACTTTTAGGTTTGTGGTGGTGACTGACCGCGAGTTTTTTGGTCAGCATTCTTTGGCTACTCCTAGTTATGTGCGCAAGCGGAGGCGGGCGGCGTCGAAGCAGGTCGATCCTAATAAGTTGCGTCCGGGTGATTTTGTGGTTCATCGAAATCACGGGATTGGGAAGTTTTTGAAGTTGGATAGGTTGGAAAATCGCGAATATTTGGTGATTCAATATTCGGATGGTTTGTTGCGGGTGGCGGCGGATCAGGTGGGTTCTCTTTCCCGTTTTCGCAGTACGGGGGATAAACCACCGGAACTCAATTCGATGTCTGGGAAGGCGTGGGAAAAAACTAAGAATAAAGTCCGCAAGGCGATTAAGAAGTTGGCGGTGGATTTGCTGCAACTTTATGCTCAACGGGCGAAGCAGGAAGGGTTTGCTTATCCAGGGGATAGTCCTTGGCAAGTTGAGTTGGAAGAGTCTTTTCCCTATCAAGCTACGCCGGATCAGTTAAAGGCAACGCAAGATGTGAAGCGGGATATGGAGTCGCTGCGTCCGATGGATCGGTTGGTTTGTGGGGATGTCGGTTTTGGTAAAACTGAGGTGGCAATTCGCGCTATTTTTAAGGCGGTTACTGCTGGGAAACAAGTCGCTTTTCTCGCACCAACGACGATTTTGACTCAGCAGCATTACCATACTTTGAAGGAACGGTTTGCGCCTTATCCTATTAATGTGGGTTTGTTGAATCGTTTCCGCACGGCTGAAGAACGTAAGGATATTCAACGTCGTCTTGCTACTGGGGAGTTAGATGTGGTTGTGGGGACGCAAGCGTTGTTAGGGAAAGGGATTGTATACCGCGATTTGGGGATGTTGGTTGTAGATGAAGAGCAGCGGTTTGGTGTGAATCAAAAGGAGAAAATTAAGTCGCTGAAAACGCAAGTTGATGTGCTTACTTTGACGGCAACTCCTATTCCCCGCACGCTTTATATGTCGCTTTCGGGAATCAGAGAAATGAGTTTGATTGCGACTCCGCCTCCTTCTCGGCGTCCGATTAAAACTCATTTAAGTCCTTACGATCCGGAAGCGGTCCGCACGGCAATTCGTCAAGAATTAGACCGGGGTGGGCAAGTTTTCTATGTGGTTCCCCGGATTGAGGGAATTGAAGAAACTTCTGCTAAACTGCGGGAGATGATACCGGGAGCGAGGTTAGCGCTCGCTCACGGTCAAATGGATGAGGCAGAATTGGAAGCGACGATGTTGGCTTTCAATGCTGGGGAGGCGGATGTTCTGGTTTGTACCACTATCATCGAATCGGGTTTGGATATTCCCCGGGTTAATACTATCTTGATTGAAGATGCCCAACGTTTTGGTTTGTCGCAGTTATATCAGTTGCGGGGAAGGGTTGGACGTGCGGGTATTCAAGCTCACGCCTGGTTGTTTTATCCTAAACAAAGTCAGCTGAGTGAAGCGGCGCGGGCGAGGTTAAGAGCTATCCAAGAGTTTACTCAATTGGGTTCTGGGTATCAACTGGCAACGCGGGATATGGAAATTCGCGGCGTGGGGAACCTTTTAGGGGCGGAACAATCGGGACAAATGGATGCAATTGGGTTTGACCTTTATACTGAAATGCTGCAAGAAGCTATTCAGGAAATACGCGGTCAAGAAATACCCAAGGTTGACGATACTCAGATTGATTTGAAGCTGACGGCGTTTATCCCTGCGGATTATATCGCCGATTTGGATCAGAAGATGAGCGCTTATCGCGCCGTTGCGGCTGCTAATTCTAGTGAAGAATTAAAGCAGATTGCGGCAGAGTTACGCGATCGCTATGGGGATATCCCCAAAGCGGCAACTCAACTCCTGCGCGTGGTAGAACTAAAGCAGATTGCCAAAAAACTCGGCTTTTCCCGCATTAAACCCGAAAACAAACAGCACGTTGTCCTAGAAACGCCGATGGAACAACCCGCCTGGAATTTGCTGGCGGGTAATTTGCCGGATCACTTGCGCTCGCGTTTCGTCTATACTCCCGGTAAAGTCACGGTTCGCGGTTTGGGCACCCTCCCCGCCGACCAGCAGTTAGAAAATTTAATCGATTGGTTGGCTAAAATGCAAGGGGCGATTCCAGAAGTTGCGATCGCTGCTATCTGATAATTGCTAATTGCTAATTGCTAATTGCTAATTGTGAGTAGAGTTTAATATAGTATTTTTTTCTGCCATTAGCCATTAGCCATTAACCATTAACCATTAACCATTAACCATTAACGATGAATACCGAACAAAAGACAACTACCTCTTTATCCACCAGCGCAGACGAACGCCTGCGCTTCCTGCAACAAATACCAATTTTTCAAGAAATAGAAAACCACAATTTTCTCCCCCAACTCGCCGCCCATTTAGAAGAAGAGATATTTCCAGCCAATCACACTATCTTTAACAAAGGCGAAGAAGGCAATTTACTTTATATTCTGCTGGATGGGCGCGTTCAAGTTCACATCGACACTTTTCCTCTAGTCCAGTTAGAAACAGGTGCTTATTTCGGCGAAATGGCTTTGTTTGATTCCAACGTTCGCTCCGCTTCGGTGACGACTTTATCAGAGTGTAAGTGCCTCACCTTAACTCGCCAACAAATCCATCAAGCTATTAAAGAAAATCCCGCGATCGCTATCAACATGATTCGCGTCCTCGTCTCGCGGGTTCGCAAGCTAAATCGTCTTTTTGGTGCTTCTGAAGATTTGTTCTACTTCATGTTAAAGGAGAAGCTATCATGAAAATATTCGTTTAATTATACCAAAGGCAGTCAGGGAATTCAAGAGTTGATTAAACCAATAAAAGGACAAATTTTGAATCGCTTATGATGCTCAGTCAAGAAAATATCCAACTGCTTCAAGATGTACCGATTTTCAGAGACATCGACCGCGAAACGGCTCTAAGTAGACTGGCACTGAATTTAGAAGAAGTCCAGTTTCCTGCGGGTCATACTATTTTTAAACAGGGTAAATTAGGGCCAGCGCTGTATATTTTAGTCTCAGGTGCTGTAGAAGTTCACCTGGGAGGCTTGCGGTTGGCTAAATTAGGACCTGGTAAGTATTTCGGCGAGATGTCTTTATTTGACTCGGAACCACATTCGGCTTCGGTCACAACTTTAGAACCTTGCAAATGTCTAGTATTAACTCAGGCGCAAATCTATAAAGCGATTCGCGAAAATCCAGAAATTGGCGTCAATATTATTCGCATTCTTTCCAAGCGCGTTCGCCTATTAAGTCTGCATGTCAGCGCTTGGTTGCGGGGTTTATTAACCATTGCTTGGGCAGATGGTGAATACAATGCGGAAGAAAAAAAATTAATTGAAGGATTGGTGCGGGATGACCTTTGTCCTGATATAAATATCGGTTCGCTCAAACCCATTTCCGGGATAGAATTAGCCGATGCTTTCGGTCGCAATACCGCTACGGCAGAAAACTTCTTGAGAACGGCGGTAATTGTTGCTCTCGCCAACGGAACTTATTCCGAATCTGAAGATAAAGTCTTGCGAGAATTCTGCACCGCTTTAGGTCAAAAAGCAGAAATCCTAGAAATGCTGCGGTTAATGCTTGCCTTCGATGAAGGGACAAAGCAAAAAGAAGAAGCATTTTCCCTCAAAAAACCGGCTTTATCGGCACAAGTCGATGTATTGCAGCCGATGCGTAAGTGGTTAGATGAAATGGAAATCGATACCCCTTACATGGCACGATTCTTGTGCAAAATGATTCCATCTCAGTGTCCGTTTGAACGAGATATTGTGTTATTTGGCAAAAAAATAGTCCACATTCCTCCCATGTGTAAAATCAATCCTTTGTACGAGCAATTAGTAGGTTTACGCTTCCGCGCCCTTTCTTATCTGGCGGATGAGTGTAAAGAGGATGTGACGCCTTACTTGTGATCGACGACGACGCTTATTCCCGGTTTCTTAGTAGATAACGCAAGTTGCTAGTTATTCAAATTGGTAATTGGTAATTGGTAATTGGATTCATTGGCAGTATACTATTGACAATTACCCATTACCTTTCCTATAAACCGGGTTGATTTGGGTAAGTTTTAATAAATTGAGAGTTCAATTAAGCTAGGAAAAAATAGTCAATGGAAACGAAACAAACAACGACAATTAAAATCGAACGTCAACCGAGTCAAGAACGTCTTAATCAACTAGGCGTCTCCAAATGGCCTATCTGGACTAAAGAAGTTTCGGAATTTCCCTGGACTTATGATGATGAAGAAACTTGCTATTTCTTAGAAGGAGATGTAATCGTAACCCCAGTGGGCGGAGAACCCGTACAAATGGGTAAAGGTGACTTGGTAACCTTCCCCGCGCGCATGTCCTGCACTTGGAAGATAAATCTGGACGTTAGAAAGCATTATCGGTTTGGCTAATTGCTAATTGCTAATTGCTAATTGTTAGAGAAAACAAATCAACAATTAGCGATTAGCGATCGCGGTCCAAAAATTTGCCTTTCTCCCGTCTTTGGTGTAGCAGGTACTACTGGATCGGCACGGAAAATACCGCTATTCCCATTAGCCAAACGGGCAAAAAATGCAATCTGCCCACTATTGTTGAATCCCCCTGGAGAAAATACCAGACTGGTAACCTTGGAACCGAATAAGTAATCTCCAACTGCGATAACTTTCTTAGCAGTTGAACCCGTTGCCATAAAGATGCCTTCATCCCTCCCATTCAGGTTAGCCTGAAAAGCGGTCGCACCGGCGTCATTCAGCGAGGGGGAGGCGAATTGGCTAAAGCAACCGCTGGTATGGGCAATGTTGGTAATTTTGCGACCATTTCGTTTGAAGATGCCATAGCCTCCTTGGGTTGGATAAGCCAAAAACGTGACGCTTCCAAGGTTGTTGATGTAGGGATGGGCGAACCAGCTAAACGAGTTTCTGGTATCTGCAATTTTTAAGATCCCATCTCCATTTCCTTTGAAGATACCATAGCCGCCTTTTTCGTAGGCAGCGCGAAATGCTACATTTCCTTGGTCGTTAATTGAGGGGGAAGCTAAAGCGCTAAAATAATCTTTCGTATCAGCAATCTTGGTCAGATTGGAACCATTCCCAGTAAAAATAGCTTCGCCTCCATCTTCCAAGGCAGTCCAAAATGCGACAGTTGAAGCATTGTTAATCGAGGGAGTACCGGAGAACCAGCAAAAGCGGCTTTTGGTATCGGCAATCTGGGTCAGATCGCGACCATTACCTGTAAAAATACCTTTGCCACCTGTTTTCAAGCTAGCCACAAAAGCTACAACTCCAGCATCGTTAATCGAGGGGGAGGTAAACCCCTTAAAAAAATCCCCCGTATCGGCAATTTTAGCGATCGCGCCACCATCGCCGGTAAATATAGCTTCCCTTCCCCCTTTTAGCAGGGCAGCTGCTTGAAAAGCTACAACGCCTCTGTTGTTAATTGAAGCGATATAACTAAACTGAATAAAAAAGCCGTTGGTTTCAGCAATTTTTGTAAAGGTATATGCTTGAGATTTCCTCCTACTTGCCAAGGGATGTAAACTACTTTTTCCTCTTGTTTGACTGTTTAATTCTAGTTTCATAATGCTTGTGCTTCTACAAGATTGTGTTTCGTGAGTTGGTTGTCGGAACCTTTCAAAAGCCTTCCCTAGTTCAGCAAGGCATGTTATCAGTTCCAGATAGAAGCACCTATAATAATTTTGGAGTGTTTACAGTAGAAACACTGTTGCAGTGCCAAACGAATCTCAACGGCAACCGAGTAAACTCTGACAAAAACCCCGATAAGTTAGTTGAAATTTTAACCCTAGACAAACGTCACCTCACCTCAAGCAATTGGCAAGCAGGGTGTTGTGACGCAGTCAGCTTTAAAAATAGGTACAGGACTTACGCAAAGAAACTTTGGTGATCCGAAAAATCGTTGGTTTGGGAACTAGAGATATGCCTCCGGCACGCTGCGCGAACGACGGTCTCACCTTTGTTTCTGGCAACGCCCTTGCGTAAGTCCTGAGGTAGATACTGTCAAACCAGCGTGAGATTACGATGCTGCGATCTCGCGATGGTTTGAAGCTTGCCGTTACCGTTACGCAAAATTACACTTTATGGGCGACTTCTATGGTTTGGTAGATGAGAACTAACCCTGCTGATATAAGTTCTGCGTAAGTGCGGCGAAAGGTGTTGTTACTAATACTCTAAGTTTACTATCATCGCCGGAAAAATTTAACAGTAATATTTAAGATTGCGTAAAGTTTCAGTAGACTTTCAGTAAATCAATCGTGCCTACGGAGGCGAGCGCAACATTAGCACCGAGCCCCTAAAAATACAACCGAGCAATTACCACTAAACCGAGACAAAGCCAGCATTTTTCTGGCGTGTAGGGCAAAAGCTTTAAGGCTATATTTTACTCGATTCTTCTTGTTCAGGTCTTACGCAAAGAAACCGGGTTTCTAGGAAAAATCGTGGGTTTGCAACTGGATATCCCAGCAAGAAACTTTGGTGATAGGCTCAGGCTATATTTTACTCGATTCTTCTGGTTGAGTCAGCCTGGAATCTGTAGCTTGCGCTCTCTACTGCCACAGAAGCTAACAATCCTGAAAGCTTGATGAAAGAGAAACGCTGTCCGTTTCACCCAGCTTTCAGGATTGTAAAAGTGCAATTTTTAGTTATTTAGCAATTGCGAATCTATTTGATTCGACAGGGATTTTACTCAGCCGTTGCCAATCCAGCTTCGGTATCGGGTTCTTCGGTGCTACCCTGGCTGCGTTTGCGAGTCAGGGTGTTGTAAAGCAGCAAACCAATCGCCTTGATCAGATTGCCTTCGAGTTCTTTGAACATCTTCATGTTCATGCCAAACGCAGCATTGGCTTCATCGACGATGCGATTTGCCTTGGTTTCATCAATCGGGAGATCGTTGAGCGCTTGCCGATATTTATTCTTAAACGCCTTTTCGTCAGGAATATCTTGGAATTCGTAGAACGCGATGCCTTGCCCATTCAGGTTCATCCCCCGTTGAGCAATGCCTTTGAGGATTTGACCGCCGGATAGGTCACCCAGGTAACGGGTGTAGGATTGGGCAATCAACAGTTCCGGTTCGCTTTGGGATACTTCCCGAATTCGCTCTACGTAAGCAAGGGCAGCTGGGGAGGGAGCCACTTCTTCGCGCCAGTTTGACCCGTAGTAGTAGCTCAGATCTTGCTCTAAGCTCTTTTTCCGGTTCAGTTCTTTGAAGTAAATATGGGACAGAATCGGATGGTTTTTGTGCCGTTCCATCTCTTCTTCAATCGCGGAATAGACGAAGTAGAGATTGGCTACCAGTTTCCGGTATGAGTTTTTTTCGACAACGCCTCGTAAAAAGCACTTGACAAAACCGACGTTTTCTGCCGCTGTATGGGCTTTTTTGGTGCCTTCGCGTAATTTGGTCGCTAAATTAGTGCTCATCTAAAACCTCGCGGGAACGTGGAAACCACCTTCTTTTAAGTGGTGTATGAAACGTAACACGGCATGGTTAAATGCCTTTCCCTTTCGGGGTGGAGGGGTATGGTTACCCCTCTCTGAGGATTTGTTCTCCCCAAATCTCCCATTTCTGGGGTAAAGTTAGCCAAGGCCATTGTTATCGGTCGGTACTACCAAGAGCCGCACTGCCTTACCCCTCGTAGGACTGTTTAACGACCGAGTTCTAGAGCAGAGAACTGGCTACGCATTCCCTGGTAGGAACTTGAACGCTTGCCGATAACGTAGTTGCCCCGTTTTCGGGACTTGGGCTGGTCAGCTACCTAAAGATTTGGGATAACGTTACCCCAAATCTTTAGAGCGGGGTGCTGACGCTAAATTACAGTCCCTAAAGTTTACTGAGGAGTCTATTGATCCGGCTAAGATTTAAAACCCCTAAATCGTTACATTAGACTGAATTGATGAGAAATTTCATTAAGATTTTTTACGAAAGGGGGAGCTTGGGGAGCTTTCTTGAGCTGGGGGAGCTGGGGAAGTCATTACTTCTACTTCGTTATCTTCCTCTGCTCCTCTGCTCCTCTGCTCCTCTGGCCCGATTAGATATCCAAGTCGGTAAGGTTGAGTTTGGGACCGTAGGTTTCGATGAACTCGCGGCGGGGTTGCACTCTGTCGCCCATCAAGATTGTAAAGATTCGATCCGCTTCGGCGGCATCTTCGATTTCGACTTGTTTGAGCGTGCGCGTTTCCGGGTTCATCGTTGTTTCCCACAACTGTGCTGGCATCATTTCGCCCAATCCTTTGAACCGTTGGATGGTGTAGTTGGCATTGGGGGGGAATTCCCGCAGCTGGTTTTGCAGTTCGCGATCGCTATAGCAGTAGTAGTGAGAGCGACCCCGTTCTACTTTATACAACGGAGGACAGGCGATGTAAATATAGCCTTGGTCGATCAGCGCCCGTTGATACCGATAGAAGAAAGTTAACAACAGGGTACGGATATGCGCGCCATCAACGTCAGCATCAGTATTTTTTGCTCCGACTCCACCTATGCCACAAATGAAGTTTTCGTCACCCTCAACTGAGAAATCGTAAACATAGTCACCGACTAGATCTATTTCCTCAGCCGAAACCACTTTCAACCCCATCAAATCCTCGCCTATTGTCACATATTGCTTTGCTTGGCTCCCTGGACGTGCCAGATGCTCCTCTAGCCGTGACGCTTTGGGGTGGCGCTGCCAGATTGACTTCCACCGTTCTAGCTGTTCCTTGGTACTTAACCGAATGTAGTAGGCGTAGTGGCGAGTTTGAACAGGTGCTTCCGGGGGGTTGGATGACTGACTGTTATGAACGCTGGCTATTATGCCTAGTTGTCCGAACAGATAGAGTAGCCCATCTTTGAGAGTGGGAGAGGAGGTGGTAAATATGATGCTATTTTTCCCTGCTGAGCCATCTCCCAGGAAGTAACCTTCCAGAAACGCCAGCTGCAATGTTTCAGGCAAGCTGAAAACGATATCTGGCAATTTCTTCTCATGGTCCGATCCATTCAAACCCCAAGCTTTCAAAAGTCGCGCTGCTGCAATGCTGTGGAAGTAGAGCTTGATTCCGTCATACCTTGGATCGTTATAGCGATGAGGTATTTCACCAAACACCTTCTCAATAGCAGCGCAGAGTTCGGGGATGAACGGCTCATCTTTTTTGCCCAAGCTAAGGCTAACTTGATGCTGGAGCAAACTTCCTTTAGCAACATACCAGCCCAAAAACCAGATTAATTCGCGAGTAATTGGTAGGTAGCGACCAAATGCTTTATCGGTATGCGCTTGCGGCACAATTTTTACATCTGCACCCATTTGAGCGAGTTCGCTGGGGGTGAAGAAATCCAACGGTTTGTCACAACTTACTTCCCGCCAACGGGCATTTTTGCTCTTCTCATCTTGTGCCAGTCGTTCGTCAATTTTGCTGGGCAATGTTTCATAGAGGATATTTTCATTGCCACCAATGGCTTCCAGATAACTGAGAAAGTCAGGCAAGGTTGGTCGGTTAATTCCACGCTCCCAGTGACTAATTGTAATTGGTTGCTTGACGCCACAAGCATTGGCAACCTTTTTCTGGGAGACTCCCAACGCCTGACGTTGACTTATCAGTTGTTGCCAATCTTCTAACTCTAATTTAACTCGCGGTTCGCTCCACAATTCTGGGCGCGTTACCTTCGCCAAAACCCGTTTACTGGCTACTTGCCGCACGTCTTCGCCTTGTAGGTAGAGTCCCTCGGTTAAGCCAGTCCGGTATAATGTTGCCAGCAAATCAATTTCAGTTGGACTCACGTCTGGACGCGGAAGACGCCGACTAGCTACCAACAAATCGCCTGGTCGAACTTCGTTGCCTTTTTTGAGACGTACTTGCCCATCTTCGTAGACAAACACGCTGTGAGATGATGTCACTTTGAGCGAGCGATTGTAGCGCGTTGTAATTTTATACATCGGCTCCTCGTGGCTGTGACGAATCACAGCTTTGAGGGGTCGAAAGCGGGTGGCGTGGGTCACGGGGTCAAAGGAGATGACGCGATAATTTTCTGTAGTCCGACGACCTTCAACGCAATCATCAATGAATTGACCGATAGAGACAAATTCGGTCTTGCCTGTATCGTCCGCCACCAGGGTTGGTTCATCACCAGCTACGCTCATGATCACTATGCGGTGATAGCGTAGTCCAGATGCATCGAATTCCTCGCCTTTGACGCCTAATCCAAGCGCTGTAATCAAGGATTGGATTTCGTTATTTTTGTAAATTTTGGCGTCGTCGGTTTTCTCTATGTTCAGGATTTTACCGCGCAAGGGGAGGATGGCTTGGAAGCGGCGATCGCGTCCTTGTTTGGCGCTATTGTGGACGAATACACCACTCGCTAGGGCGAAGTTGTGGCTGTTGGGAACTTCGATGTCGTAAACGTCGTAGCGCTCTTCTACGGGTTCGATTTTAACCACGCGGTGATTGTAATTCTTGACTGCGCGCTTCGCTGCGGTGATGTCGCCGTAGAAGTAGCGATCGCAAAAAGTTTCAAATGTCAACAAGGACTTATCCCGCAGGCGGCGACGGTAGCATTGATAAAGCTCCAAATCCAGATAGCCGTGGCAACAAATTTCTACTTTCTTCAACGCCTCAATCGTCTTGCGATAGTAGGTTTTGTCTAACGCTTCCTTCCGCTTGATGCGGTATTCATAAGTCCATTGTTCCTTTGTCTTTTGGCGTCGCCATTCCAACAAATCCTCATCTTCCCATTGCTTTTTCGCTAATTCTGAATGAGCTGCACGCGCTTCAGGATTATTGGCAAAGTAATTCCGCACCCGTTCAGCTTGTGCTAAACGATTCGCTTCATCACTCCAATACTCTTGCTGCGCTTTGTCCAATAGTTCCTGATTTTGCTGGCGATAAGCTTCATTACTCTCATAAAACTCACGCCATTTTTGAGTCATGTAAGCTTTGTACTCTTCATCTTGCCATTGAGCTTTCGCCTGTTCTGATATAATTTGTCGCGTTTCTGGCTGTTGCATCCTTTCGCTCATCATGGCGCGAAATTCTTCGCTCATGTGAACTTGGCGACTCTTTTCTTTTACATCAGGTCGGTGCAAGGTTTTCTCTAGATGCGCCCGATGAAGTGCTAAATGTTCTTCCGCCGGAAGTCGCTGAATATTTGTCGGATTGTTGTTGCGTTTATTGAAGTCAACGTGATGGCGATGATTGCCATCCGATGCCTGATAAACTCCATGTTTTAGGTTATAAAAATCCGCTAAAAGATGAGTGTAAATCCACTTATCATTCAGGGGATTCAAAACCATTTCGTAACCGTCAATTCCCCAGCCATTTTTATCTTTTTTGGAAATCTGGCGGTGAATTGGCATCAACGAATCTTCTGGGGTCAGCAATGCTGCTGCTTTATAGCTGCCATCCCGCAACATGAAGGGGTGATCCGGGGTACAGATCAGGATTTCCCCGTTATCTAATGTCAGCTTTATTACTTCAGCATTTGCCTTGGTCATCCGAGCGTTAGTAATCCGCTCGATACCGATGTTTCCACTCTCGCGGATGGTGTAGCAGAAGTGTTCTTTTCCTTCTGCTTGTTCGTCAACTATCTCTTTGATAGTTTTTTCTGATCCATCAGCCAGTAATATATAAGTAAAACTGGCCCAACAGCCGCCGGCCGAATCCCCTTCAACTAGAAATATCTCGGATTCAGAGGGATCTCGGGTGCTGCAATCGGCTAATTTACCGGGTAAAGGGGAGGATTCTAAGACGGATTTGCGGCGGACTAAATCCCTGGCGCGACGGGCAGCTTCTGCGGCTTTAAATGCCTGAACTGCTTTTTCGATAATGGCGTCTGCTACTGCTGGGTGAAAGTCTAAGTATTCGGTGAGAATTTCGCCTACTAGAGAATCAACAATACCCCTGACTTCGGTGTTGCCGAGTTTGGTTTTGGTTTGACCTTCAAATTCTGGATTGGGGACTTTGACGGAAATGACGCCGGTTAAGCCTTCGCGGACGTTTTCGCCGCCGAGGTTGGCTTCGGATTCTTTAATTTTATTGCGCTTGCGAGCGATCGCATTCAACGTCCGCGTCAGCACCGCCTTCAACCCTTCCAGGTGCGTGCCGCCATCCACAGTGCGGATGTTATTGGCAAAACCCAATAAATTATCCGTATAAGCATCAGAAGACCACTGCAACGCCACTTCCACCTGGACGTTGTTGCGTTCTCCCTGCACGTAAATAATTTCCTCGTGCAGTGGTTGCTTTTCTCGGTTCATGTAAGCAACGTATTCCCGAATCCCGCCTTTGTATTCGTAGACTTCTACTTTGGGGGTATTGCTTTTGAGCAATTCGGTGCGGTTATCGGTAAATGTAATTTTGACCCCAGCATTGAGATAGGCCAACTCGCGCAGGCGTCCCGCCAAGGTGGTATAGTCATACTCGGTTCCCGTGGTAAAGATTTGCGGATCGGGGCTGAAGGTTACCGAAGTTCCCGTTCGGTTCTCTTTGATTGGCTTAACCTCTAATTCTGTGACCGGGGTCCCCCGTTCGTAGCGCTGCTTGTGAACCTTCTTCTCTCGCCACACCGTGACTTCCACCAACTCGGACAAAGCGTTCACCACCGAAACGCCGACGCCGTGCAGTCCTCCAGAAACCTTGTAGCCTCCATCGCCAAATTTACCGCCAGCGTGGAGGACCGTCAACACCGTTTCCAGGGCGGATTTGCCAGTTTGGGGATGGATACCTGTGGGGATACCCCGACCATCATCAGTTACCGTGACCGAACCATCTGCATTCAGATCGACTTCGATGTGCGTGCAGTAGCCAGCTAGCGCCTCATCGATGGAGTTGTCAACTACCTCGTACACTAGATGGTGGAGTCCTCTTGGCCCGGTGCTACCAATGTACATACCCGGTCGCGTGCGGACTGCTTCCAGACCTTCCAGAACTCGAATCTGATCGGCGCCGTAACTACTCGTCATAATAAGGACTTCTCCAATAGAGCCTTTTATCCGCTTGGCAGCACTAAAAGGAAAAAACACTCCAAAATTATAACATAAAAGGCTTATAGGCGACCGGAGGGCATCATAGATGGTTTTTTATCTGGGGTATGTACCCTTCGCAAATGGGGCAGGGGTGCAGGTGGGCACGACGGCGGGGAGGCTCCAGGGGCAAGAGGAGAATTTGAATATATATTCTCCCTTGCTCCCTTGCTCCCTTGCACACCTGCACACCTGCTAAACTTGACGACCTATGACCTATAACCCACTTATAGTTATCTGCGGTGCTACGGCGACGGGGAAGTCGGGACTGGCTTTGGATATCGCTCAAAGACTGAATTCTGTTATTATTAGCGCTGACTCGCGGCTGGTTTATCGGGAGTTTGATATTGGCACGGCTAAACCAACACCTGGCGAACAACAGAGAGTATCGCACTATTTAATTGATATTTGCAATCCCACAGAAACTTTAACGGTTGCAGATTACCAGCAGCAAGCTCAAGAATTAATTGCCCAGTTTCACGCAAGGGGATGCATTCCTTTATTAGTGGGAGGGACTGGTTTATATATTAAATCAGTCGTGCGGGGGATGAAAATTCCCAGGGTGGCGCCGCAGAAAGAATTGCGCTCGCAACTCGAATCCCTCGGTCAAACTCAAGTTTACGCCTTGCTGCAACAAGTCGATCCCGCCGCCGCTCAAAAAATTCATCCCAACGATCCCGTAAGGACATTACGCGCTTTAGAGGTGTATTATGTCACAGGAATTCCCATTTCCCAACAGCAAGGCGAAAATCCACCCACTTATCCTATTTTACAAATTGGCTTAGATTGCGATCCGTCTCACATTCAGAAACGGATTGAACAACGAACCGAAAAAATGCTAAAAGATGGTTTAGTAGCTGAGGTAGAATTGCTGTGCCAAAAATATGGTATGGATTTACCTTTACTCGATACTCTAGGCTATCGAGAAATCAAACAATATCTAGCGGGAGAGGTTTTCCTAGCCCAAGCGAAAGATTTAACCGTTTTGCATACGCGACAATTTGCCAAGCGACAGCGCACCTGGTTTAAAGCTTATCCCGAAATTGAATGGTTTGACGCCGACCAACCAGATTTGTTAGAAAAAGTGTGGAACAGACTCCAAAAATTTACCAGGAGTATTCGATAGTTTTATGCAGCCATAAAATGCCGTGGATATAATTTACCAAGAAGCCTTATCCTTGCACCAGCAACAGCAATTTGATGCCGCAGTGCCAAAATATCAATAATATTTACGGTTGAGGATTGATCGCGCTGAAGCCAGGAGCAATTTAGGCATTTTTTATTATCAAACTAGCTAGGCTCAAAATGCTCAGTCAGCAATTTTAAAATCTTTTGATTTGGCTGCCAATGCAACCGCGTATTATGTACTAGGATCTTGTTGAGAAAGATTGGATAAAGAGGCTGAGGCGATAGGGGCTTATCAAGATGCGATCGCTCTCGATTCAAACTTGGTCGATGCTTATAATAATTTGGGATTAATTTTAGCAAAGAATGGCGAAATAACTGAAGCTGAAACTGTTTATCCTCAGGGAATATCAGTCATATCATGTCCGTTTGATTACCCATAGTTAGGACTGACGCTCGCTCCGGGGGGACACTCTGACGCTCTGAGTTTTAATTATGGGTGAAAAGCCTGACATCATATCAATCCCAGTCACTGGGGTAGCTACGTTAATTTGGGCAAGTTGTTACTATAACAGGCGCAAGTTGAAC
This sequence comes from Microseira sp. BLCC-F43, assembly GCF_041929235.1. Lineage (NCBI taxonomy): Bacteria > Bacillati > Cyanobacteriota > Cyanophyceae > Aerosakkonematales > Aerosakkonemataceae > Microseira > Microseira sp. BLCC-F43. The sequence goes on along the minus strand of NZ_JBHFNP010000278.1, from coordinate 8,885 downwards.
AAGCAATTGAGAAGGAATGCAAAATTTAATTCAGCAAACCTCGCTAACAACCCCTGAAAGTAAAAGCAATGCTTTGACAGGGATAGTTTGTGCTACAACATTTCATATCATGTCCTTAGATATCGGTAGTGTATGGATGGCTAATTGCTAATTGCTAATTGCGATATTGTCAATTGCCTCCAGAGCAGCCAGCGATTAGCTATTAGCAGTTACACAACCGTTGCTACCTGACATGATATTATTTAGGGCATCAAGGAATTACAGATACTTTCACGCAACAGTGCCGAAACTACAGCGATGTATTTCATCAAATTACTGGCAATCTGTCAGCCGTCTGTCAACAGATAATTGCCGAGGAATTACACATCCTAGTATTTCCAGAAATCGCCATGGAAGCTGGAACGGTAAAAATGGCTGGGTTGGGTTTAGCCCCCGTTCAATGCACGGCTTGGGGACATCCAGTAACTTCCGGTATAGCAACAATTGACTAGGTTTTATCCAGCAAGTTGATCGAACATAAAAATGCTCAATAACATTATTATGAAAGATTGATTGGTTTACCGAATATTGGCGTAGTTTATGCCAAAGCAGAAGATATTCCCCCGAGTAAAAAGAGTAGGACAGATTTTGGGTTACCCGATGATGCAGTTATTTATTTGTGTGGCCAAGCACCGTTTAAATATCTGCCTCAGCCCGATTATATTTTTGCTGAAATTGCCCGTCACTTTCCTCAAGCCAGGTTGGTATTTTTGCGGTTAAAATTGCTGTCAAAACGACTGGATAGGGCTGGGGATAAGGTAGGGCTGAAAAGCCAAGATTACTGCCTATTTATCAGCATGACGCAACGAATTGAATATCTGAAAAATAATTGAATTTCAGATTTTTTTTTGGATACATTAAGTTGGTCGGGGGGAAATACATCACTAGAACAGGACTTACGCAAAGAAACAAAGGGCGCTCCGAAAAATCGTTGGTTTGGTGGCGAGAGATATGCCTCCCAACGCTGAGCGCTGGCGCGCCGCTGCGCGAACGCGAACGACGGTCTCACCTTTGTTTCTGGCAACGCCCTTGCGTAAGTCCTGTAGAAGCGATCGCTTGTAATTGATCCATTGTTACTTGTCCCGGAGAATTCATGGGAGGGCGTCACGCCTACGCCTTTCTAAAAATGTTGGGCGTCACCGATACAATTGCTCAAAACGAAGCTGAATATACAGACATTGCCGTCAAATTGGGTTTAGCTCCAACTTGGCGACGCCACATTGCAGAACGAATCAAAGCAGGTCACGATTATCTATCTTTATGACGACAAAGCTTGCGTAGAAGCACTTGAAGCTTTTTATCAACAAGTTGTGCAAGCGCATCCCAAGCAAAATTAGAAGGTAGTTTTGGCAACTAGAGATCTATGCATAGTTTCGAGTAATCAGTTATCATGCGTTGAGCAAGATGCTTTGCTACATTGCACGAAGTTCATGCTCGGACAAACACTGCGCGATCGCTACCATATCATTGGGCAGCTCAAAAGTGGGGGGTTTGGCGAGACGTATCTAGCTGAAGATAGAGATCTCCCCGGTAATCCCCTCTGTGTCGTTAAGCAACTCAAACCGAAAGATGCAGATCCTTCGGTATTGCAGACAGCGAGACGTTTATTTGACAGGGAGGCCCAAGTATTGTACCGTTTGGGATCGCACGATCGCATTCCCCAACTGTTTGCTCACTTTGAGCAAAATCAGGAATTTTACTTAGTCCAAGAATTCATTGACGGGGACGATCTGGGCGTCGAATTCGCCAATTTTACCAGCGGCGAGGGGTGTCTGAGAGAACCAGAAGCGATTGCGCTATTACAGGATGTCCTGGAAACCCTGGTTTTTGTCCACCAACAAAATGTGATTCACCGCGATATTAAGCCATCAAATTTAATCCGACGCCGCGTTGATGGTAAGCTAATCTTAATTGACTTTGGCGCGGTGAAAGAAATTAATACCCTAATTGCGAATCCCCAGGGGGAAACAAGTTGTACAATTTTGGTGGGTTCCCCTGGTTATATGCCAAACGAACAACAGGGAGGAAAACCGCGTTTTAACAGCGATATCTACGGTTTGGGAATAACGGCAATCCAGGGATTGACGGCAATCGTACCAGATCAATTCCAGGAAGATCCGCAAACTGGGGAAATTATCTGGCGCCAATATGCCCAAGTTAGCGAAGTCTTTGCAGCAATTTTAGACCGGATGGTGCGATCGCACTTTCGCGATCGCTACCAATCAGCCAGCGAAGTACTCAACGATTTGCGTTCCTTACAAAATTTTACAGCGGCTCAGACGCAATACTTTGTCCTGTCAAAATTGCGACAACAGCAATTTGTTAAGTCACCGCAGTTGTTGATTATTCTGGTAACGGTTATGGTGACCTTGGGATTATCCCAGCTTTTACACTCTACACCCAAAGAAGAACCGAGTTTCCCCGCCCCAGTCAATACTCCCACGCCAACACCTGCCGTACCCGAAGCCGTTGAATTATTTAATCAAGGCAGTACCTTAGTTGAATTGCGGCGGTATGATGAAGCGATCGTCCTCATAGACAAAGTCTTGCAATTTCAGCCAAACTACCCCCAAGCTTGGGTAAAACGCGGCGAGGCGCTGTTGGAATTGCAAAAAAATGACGAAGCACTCAAAGCTTTTGAAGAAGCGCTTAAATTCAAGTCAGATTATGCACCCGCTTGGTATGGTCGCAGCAAGGTGCTAGATAAATTACAACGCCATGAAGAAGCATTAGCAGCTGTAAATAAAGCAGTGCAAATTCAACCCGATGACGCCACGGCGTGGTACTTTCAGGGTGAGTTACTCGATAAACTGCAACGTTATGAAGAAGCTCTAGCAGCTTTAAATCAAGCCGTTCAAATTAAACCAGATGACGCCCTTGCGTGGTATCAGCGAGGCGCGGTGTTAAATAAACTACAGCGCTACGATGACGCCTTGATATCGCTTGGGGAAGCAGTGCAACATAAACCAGCATATGCAGAAGCTTGGAGGCAAAAAGGCGAAGTGCTGCGACAATTGCAGAGATATGAGGCAGCAGTATCATCCTTAGATAAAGCGCTACAACTCGATCCCAACTCGCCTTACGCTTGGGGAGAACGGGGTCAAGTTTTGGGTAACTTGAAACGGTATGATGAAGCACTAGCCGCGTTAGACAAAGCCGTTGGGATTAAACAAGACTACGCCGATGCTTGGTATAACCGAGGAATAATTCTAGAACAGATGCGGCGGTATGAGGAAGCAATAGGGGCATTTGACAGAGCGGCGCAAATTAAGCCAGACTACTCTCAAGCTTGGTATCGCCGGGGTGCAGTGTTGGAGAAAATGAGAAAATATGAGGAAGCGATCGCCACCTACGACAAAGCCATTCAAATTTGGCCCGCCAATACGGAAGCCATCGAGAACCGCAAGCGACTGCTGGGAAAATTAAAACGCTAACACCCTATCTATTTTAAATTAATTTTTGTAACAATATTATTCAGACGCAACCTGCAACAAACCACCCATGATCCTACAAGAAAAACAACAGCGAAACTGGCAACCCATCCTCAAACAATTTGCAGCCGTAGTCGGTAAAAACAGCGTCGTTCAGCGTCGCGAAGAGTTACTCACCTACGAATGCGACGGACTCACCAGCTACCGACAAAGACCAGCAGCAGTAGTGCTACCGAAAACGACGGAACAGGTAGCAGAAATTGTCAAAATTTGCCACCAAAATCAAATAGCTTGGGTAGCGAGAGGTGCGGGAACGGGTTTATCTGGCGGTGCATTACCAGTCGAAGATTGCGTCCTCATCGTCACCGCCTTGATGAAGAAAATCCTCAGCATAGACTTAGAAAATCAGCGAGTTGTAGTTCAACCCGGAGTCATTAATAACTGGGTGACACAAGCCGTCAGCGGCGCAGGTTTCTACTACGCACCAGACCCTTCTAGTCAAATTATCTGCTCAATTGGTGGCAACGTTGCCGAAAATTCCGGCGGCGTTCATTGTCTCAAATACGGCGTCACCACCAACCACGTCATGGGATTAAAATTAGTCCTCCCCGATGGGTCAATTGTCGATGTCGGTGGCGCGGTTCAAGAAATGCCAGGATATGACATGACGGGTTTATTTGTTGGTTCCGAAGGCACCCTAGGAATTGCCACAGAAATTACTTTAAGAATCCTCAAAACAGCAGAATCAATTTGCGTTTTATTAGCTGATTTTACCACAATTGAAGAATCGGGAGCGGCGGTTTCAGATATTATCGGGTCCGGGATAATACCCGCCGGTATGGAAATTATGGATAACCTCAGCATCAACGCCGTAGAAGATGTAGTTGCCACTGGCTGTTATCCCCGCGATGCCGGGGCAATCTTGCTAGTAGAAATAGACGGATTGGAAGTAGAAGTTGCGACGAATAAACAGCGCATTGCCGAAATTTGTAAAAAGAACGGCGCGCGCAACATTACAACGGCAAACGACCCAGAAACCCGATTAAAATTATGGAAAGGACGGAAAGCCGCCTTCGCAGCCGCCGGACACGTTAGTCCCGATTATTACGTACAAGATGGGGTAATTCCGCGCACCCAGTTATCTTTTATTTTGCGAGAAATAGAGGAATTGAGCAAGAAATACGGCTATAAAGTCGCGAATGTATTTCATGCCGGAGATGGCAATTTACACCCGCTGATTCTTTACGATAACTCCGTACCGGGAGCATTGGAAAAAGTCGAAGAATTAGGCGGAGATATTCTGAAACTTTGCGTACAAGTTGGCGGGAGTCTGTCGGGAGAACATGGAATTGGTGCAGATAAACGCTGCTATATGACCGATATGTTTACCCAGATTGACTTAGAAACAATGCAATGGGTGCGAGAAGTTTTTAATCCCCAAGGTTTAGCCAATCCGGGTAAAATGTTCCCCACACCTCGCACCTGTGGGGAAGCGGCGCGCGCCGTTAAAATTGAGCAGAAATTTGAGAACGTAGAACTGTATTAGTGAGTTGAGATCTCGCGATCTCGTTCCCAGGTTCCACCTGGGAACGAGGATGACGATGATACGACGGTGCATAAATCGTTTGACACTCCCCATGCCTAAAGGCAAGGGGAAACTCTTGCGAGTTTCTGCCGTATCTCTTAGATACCCGACTGTCGGCAGTTGTATACTCAGTTGTATCAAAAAGGGACAACTGAATACCCAATTGCTCAGAGGCATGGTTCCTGGACTCAACCCTCGATACGGTTGATGCTTCCTGACTAGCAGGCTTCACAGGCGTGACTTTCCGAGAGTCCCTCGGTAGAGTCTTTCTTATTTTTTGTGGGAAGACTAACCCCACTCTCTTCCCGACTGTTCGAGAAGCTTTAGTGTCTGCGTGGTCGGTGTAGCCACATTTGACACACAGAAACTTTTCGCCATCACGGTTACTTTTGTCGATGTGATGACATTTTGGACACTCTTGACTACTGTGTTTTGGATTGACTCTGATTACTGACTTACCCGCTTTTAGGGCAAGCCAAGCAATTTTGTTAAACAAGTCGTTCCATCCACAGTCTAAGATGACTTTGTTTAACCCCGTTTTGGCTTTGGCTCCGTTCTTCTTGTAGCCGCCTTTCCCGTTATGTTTGGGCTGGGCACGCTTGACCATATTGGACAGGTTTAAGTCTTCATCTGCCTTTCTAAACGTGTTTAAACGTGTCGATTTCTTGAGTCACCCCAAGTACACCGCTTGCCTGATAGCAGTTTGTGTGGCGATAGCCTCGCAAGATACCGCAGTAGTATGTTCCGGGCAGAGTTCTCATCCCTGTCCATTACTAAACTGCAATTTGGGCAATGGTAAGTTCTTTGCTACAGTGGCATATCTTGAGTGTGTCCGCAACGATGACAAGTTTTGCTGGTATCTCGTTCGCTCACAAGATGAACTTGTTTCCCAGCTTTCTGGCACTTGTATTTGAGCATGAAGACAAACTGATACAAACCCCAATCATTGAATACTGCCCTGTTTAACCATTTATTTTCTGACTTCATTGCCATCTGTCGCACCGACAAATCGCCAATTACTACAGCACTTTCAGCCAGTTTGTAGGCGATTAAGCTTGAGGCTTTATGCAATGAGTCTTTTTGTTTGTTTCGACGTTTCTCGGATACCCGCTGGTAAACATTACTGAGGTAACGATAGCGTCGGGAACCTTTTTTACATTGGTCGCGTTTGGCACGAATCCGGTCTAACTGCTTGTTGAACCAACCATTACCTTTAAATCCTCCTATGTGATAATTTCTGCCCACTGAGTTGACACCGACAGCTAAGGTTTTGACACCTAAATCAAAAGCTACTGTGCCAATTCTATCTAATTGATGTGGAATTGCTTCATACACAAAAGAGCAATAGTAATTGCCTCGACTGTCTCTGGAAACAGCAACTTCTTTAAATTTTTCCGGGGGTGGTTCTGTGAGGACAGCTTGAATATTGGCATATAGTTTGTTTTTCCCTTTCCCTCCTGTAGGTAGAATTATGCGCTTGTGCTCAACTTTCAGATAACTTGCCGGATAGCAGAGTGTGAAAAAAGCGTGCCGTGGTCTAAATCTAGGAAATCCTGGCGTTTCACCGCGATGAACTCTTCGGTAAAAAGCTTGCATCGAAGAGTCTATTCTGAAATACACCTCCGCTAATAGCTTTCCATAAACTTGATTCAATTGGGGGTCGTGTTGTTTGCTCTGCTGCAAGCTTTTCTTAGCTTCATACAGTTGCCACTGTTCACCATGACGTAATTTAGAGAGCCACCAGTTGTACAAGCCTCTACACTTAGCTTGCATAAACTCTAGCGCCAAAATGCCTTCTTTACTTAGTTGTAGCCGGTTCTTTTTGCAAAGCAGCATTTTTAATTGCCTTTTTGTATGACCTCAACCCTTAGATTCTAGCACTGAAAATGTGAACTATAGACAGTAAGTCAGTCACTAACTCTTGTTCAGGCGAAAGCTGTTCTCCGTTGACTATAATAATTTTTGTTCCATGCCGATTACAAAATCCTTCAAACCATTCAAATCCAAATCTTACTAACCTATCTTTGTGAGCTATGATTAATTTTTTTACCCGACCTAACTCAATGTCTTCAAAGATTCGTGATAACTTAGGACGCTTGTAATTTAAGCCACTAGCTATTTCTTCTACCCAATCATCAACCTGAATGTTATGACTCTGACAATAACAGGCAACCGCAGCTTTTTGATTTTTCAAATCGGGTTTTTGTGCCATAGTTGACACTCGTAAATCAACGATATTTTTTCCTTGCTCATCACAAAAGAGTCCCAGGTATTCTAGTAATTGGTCGTGAGTGTAGTATCGGCGTCCTGTTGGCGAACGGTGAGCCTTCAGAATGCCTTCTCTGTCCCATCGCTGCAACGTTGACACCGACTTCCCAATTAATTCTCCAAATTTCTGCGGTCTGTATGTCTCCATCATAGAAACATATTAAGACGTTTGCATATATTCTTGACAACTATCTAACGGCTCCAATCACATCCGCTGTGTTGACAATATTTTGAGCAGCTTGCCAGTTGCGCCCATCTCGCTCTTGGGCTATTTCATGCTGCATCTTGGCAACACGTTGATCAGCTTTTTTGCGGTTCTTGGCACCTTTGAGCTTCCGGCTTGCAGCGCGTTGACCCATGGATAGGCGTCGTGCAGTTCTCTTGTTGGTAGCAGGACGGGTATTCAAGGGTAAAGCTGCCATCTGACAAGGCAACTAGCTTGTTGACTCCTACATCAATGCCGACAACAGATTTAGCATTTTCTAGTTTGTTGGTTTCTGGTAGGTCGGGTACATCAACTAATGCTGAAATGTACCAGTCGCCGCCTTCTCGCTTGATGGTAGAAGTCCCAAACTTTTGAATTCCACTCAAATCGCGGCTATTGTGAATCTTGACATCACCAATGCCAGGAAGGTAGATGGTAGCGTAGTTATCTCTAGCGTCCTTAATTAATACTCTACCAGTCTTAATCTCAAAAGAATCAAGCCTAGTTTTGTATTGGGGAAATCCACGTCCATGCCGCCAAAAATTAGTGAATGCTGTATCTAGGTTGGCTAGATTAGTTGGCAGCACACACGAATCTATTTCAGCTTGCGTTGGCACGAGTATGTCTCAATTCAGTTGTGATTTTGGATTGGATGCCACTCGCTGAATCCCATCTAATTTCGCCCGTCTTCTTGTTAGCTTTTTTGGCTATATTCAAGTCTTGAGGGACTACGCCATGCTTGAGACCGGGACATGTTAAAGCGCAACAATATCCATACTCTGTCCGCAGTGTAATGTCGCAAAACGAATTTATAGCGTAAACAATCTCCGAATTCCCATTCTGATTATTGGTGTTATAACCTGTCTCTCGTTCCCGTAGTGCAAAGTTACGATGCTTTCTCAACGTGTCAAGATGACGAGACATAGTTTCGTCTTGTGACTTGGTTGCCTTGATTTTGAAATTCCATCTTACTTGCACTACAATCACCGCCTTGTTATTTAGCTTAACTTGATCTATTATATAGAGCCAAGCAGTATATTGACAATACCTTCCATGAAAAAGTTTAAATCTAACAATAACGTCGTCTATTCATGTAAATACCATGTTGTTTGGACACCGAAATATCGTCGTCCTGTACTTAAAGACGGGGTTGATTTAAGACTTAAAGAGCTTTTAGCGCAGATAGCTAAAGAAATTCAGGTTGACATCATTGAAGTGGAAATTATGCCCGACCACGTTGTGCGATTCGTTTAGGCGAAAACGAAAGGCTATCAGCCCTAAGTGTATGCCTAGCAAGCGTTATGGCCCGTCGTATCGGCTGAACTGAACCTTGACAACTTAATGACCATGTGGGTGA